>QMQC01000101.1 GCA_003648875.1 Actinomycetota bacterium | reverse complement strand
GGTCATCGGTTCACTAAACCGCCTGGCTCCAATCGCACCGGTTGGTATCGTGGGTGGACATGCCATCGATTCTTATCATCGAAGATGAACAGCGGATTCGCGAATCACTTGCGACCCGTTTGTCCGAACGCGGTTACGACGTCCAGACAGTGGCCAGGGCGATCGACGGGGTTGAGCAGGCTGTCTCAGGTGACTTCGATGTGATCGTGCTGGATCTCGGTTGGCCTGATCTGGACGGTACGGAAGCTCTGAGGATGATCCGCGCTGTCAAGCAGGTACCAGTGGTTGTTGCCACTGCGCGTGACGATGAGGCTGACATCATCAGCGTCCTGGATGCGGGCGCAGACGATTATGTCATCAAACCATTCTCGGCTGATCATCTAGCAGCACGAATCCGTGCCGTGCTTCGACGAACGAGCGACGCATCCGAAGAGGGCACGATCACGGTGGCTGGGTTGCGGCTGGACCTCGATGCGCATGAGGCAACCCTCGATGATCGCGAACTCGACCTGACGGCTCGTGCCTTCGATCTCCTTGCATATCTCGCCAACCGTCCCGGAAAGCTGATAAGCAAGCGCGAGCTCCTCGCCGAGGTGTGGCGCCAGCCATACGGCGGTGCAGACAAGACCGTCGATGTTCACATCTCATGGCTGCGCAAGGAACTCGGCGAGTCCGCTGCCGAACCGAGATACATCCACACGCGCAGAGGCGTCGGCATCCGGCTCGTCGACCCCACGACGTGAGACGTCGACTCATACTCCTGACCGTTGCCGTAACCACGATGGTTGTCCTGGCGTTCCTTGTTCCACTTTTCATCCTCGTGAGCGATCTGGCGCACGATCGTGCGATCTCAGCCGCCGAGCGCGATGCCGAAAGCCTCGCTCGGGTCCTCTCTGTGCTCTCGGTCGAGAACGGCCTTGAAACAGCGGTCACCACAGTCGGTGAGGGACACATCGATTCGGTCAATGGGTCCGTGATCTTTCCTGGCGGATCGGTCATTGGTCTCGCGGTGCCGTCGGATGAAGATGTGACGCTCGCTCTCGACGGAAGTTCGTTCATTGCCGTGGTCGAAGGCGGTCAGGCTGTGTACATTCCTGTCATCCAGTCGGACGGGTCGACGGCCGTTGTGCGCGTATTCGTCTCGGACGACACGATGAACTCGGGGGTAAGTCGTAGCTGGATCATCCTTGGGCTCCTGGGTGTCGCTCTTGTGGCGATGGCAGCGTGGGTTGCAGACCGATTGGGTCGCTCGATGGTCGAGCCAATCAACGATCTATCAGCCACGGCACGCACACTTGGCCACGGTGATCTCTCGATGCGCGTTGACCCGGCCGGCCCACCCGAGATCGAGGAAGTAGGCCTTGAACTGAACCGACTCGCAGATCGCATTGGTCGGCTTCTCCAGGCCGAACGCGAGTCGGCTGCCGATCTTGCCCACCGGTTGCGCACTCCTTTGACGGCGGCAAGACTCAGTGTCGATGGCCTGGCCGAGGGTCCGGACAAGGATCGCCTCAACACAGATCTCGACGAGCTGCAGCGAACGACCGATTTCGTCATCCGTGAGGCGCGGCGCCCGGTTCGCAGAGAGTCAGAGGAGTGGTGCGATCTCGCCGCCGTGGTGATCAGACGAGTCGACTTCTGGCATCCCCTTGCTCACGAACAGGGACGCATCGTCGACGTTGACGTTGACGATGATTCCGCTCCTGTTGCCATCCCTGATGGGGATGCTGAAGCTATGGTCGATGCGCTGATCGAGAACGTTCTTGCCCACACACCACACGGAACGCCGTTCCTCGTACAAGTGGAGATCGGGCCGAAAGCCGTCCTCTTGTCCGTTGAGGATGCTGGATCTGGCTTCGGCGATGGATCTGTCATCGACCGCGGTATGTCAAGCGGCGACTCGACCGGTCTCGGCCTCGACATCGTGAGAAGGACCGTCGAGGGAGCAGGCGGTACGCTGACCATCGGGGAGTCCGTAACTCACAGCGGCGCAGGGATCGTGATCCAGCTCCCCCTCGTTCCGGACAGCTAGTACGTCCAGGCCGGCTCACCGCACGGCATCTCCTTACGAGCTCGTGGATGAACTCGCTGAGGGTCACACGGTGACCCCTCAAGCCCGAGGGACCTAACCCAATCTCCACCACTTCACAGGGCACACACGTCGTGTTCACAACATCAGCTGTGGAAGATCACGTCCACACGGCATATGACATACAGGCCGCTGGATTCGTGACGAAACCGACGTCCTACCGTGGACTCGTCGATGCGGTGCCTGGCATCGACCGATACTGGCTCACGACGGTCACAACACCGAACACCCCCCCCCAGCTGAAAGAGACCCGTCAGCCGTCCGAAGGTAGCTCAGAGTCCGGTGCCGAAAACTGCTCGCCCGAAAGCTGAGTTGCGACCTGTTCCACGATCTTGAGCCGCAATTCCTCCCGAATTCGATCCACTTCGGCTCGAAATGCCGGGTCGGTCAGTCGGCGGTGTGCCGTGCGCTCTGCAACGCCGGCTGCTTTCGCAGCATCACGAACGGTCGCACCCCGCGCTAGTGCGATTTGGAGTTGGAGGTCGCCCGGTCGAGCAACACTATGGGCATGTGACGCTGCCGACCTATGCGATCCGAGGCCGAACCTGATCGATCGTTCGAGGAGCACGCTATCGAGGTGCCCCATCTCCAGATACCCAGCGGCGCCCGAGTCGCTTGCTTGGACATCGACCTCGTGACCTCCCTGTCCCGTGAGGATGAAAAGTGGACGGGTGCACCCGCGACGGATCGCCTCGCGCACAAGATCTATACCTGAATGCCGACCGAGCCGATAATCGATCAGGTAGACGTCGTGACGATTCTGCTCGACCGCCTCCAAGCCCTCTTCGTAGGTCGAGACGCAGTCAAATTCGATGTCCCAGGTTGTGATCCCTTCGATGAGATCTTCGATGATGACGCGATCGTCGTCATCATCTTCTATCAGCATCACGGTGAGCAATGGGTCGGTCATGGTCGTGCGGGCTCCATCAGGTGTGCTTCTATGGACAGGATAGTGCACACATCGACCGGAAAGAGCATTAATCGGCGAGACAGACCGCAGCACCCGGTGCGTCGTCGGGAGGATGTGACGATCAGCGATGGTCTGTTGGAGTATTCGCGGATCACGACGCGTGCCAAACCGTTTGAGTTGTGAGATCGACCGCACCGACCGACACGACCAATGGGCCATCGCTAGGCGCTACATGGCTCCGAGAGCCTCGCCCAAACCCGCCTCCGACTCATCGAACTAGACGATCTCAAGGAGGTGACCCCAGCACTGGAACCAGCAATCGGCCAACAAGGCCGACGCGGCATCATCGATACACCACATCACCGGACGTGACCGCGCCGATACCTCTGGCATGTATGGATGGCAAGCAGCAGTCCGGCGACCAGCACGCCAACCGCCGATGAGCCAAACACCACCATCACTGTCCGCAAGCCGGTCACCGATACCATCACTTCCGACTCGCTCGCTCCAATGGCCACTCCCCAGGGAGCCAACCTGAGAGGCGCATAGGCCATGACATGGCGCTCCGAACGATCGAGTGAACGCACAGGAGGATCGCGCAGCACCGTTGCGACGGTCGGCGTGTGCAACAGCGCCACAGCTTGTGAACATGACGGCCATGTCTTGGCGCTCGATGTCGGTGTATCGGGGATCCCGGAGCCGAGATTCCAAGCATGAGCACTTACGCGCAGAGAATTGCGATTCGGCTGTCGTCCACACGGTGCTGAAGGGCGATCAGCTCCTCGTCATCGTCCCCTCCCAGGTGCCGACCTTCTCGCCTTTCAATGCGTCGTCGTCGAACCAGTAGCTGGTGACCGCCTTGGTCTCGGTGAAGAACATGATGCCGTCACGCCCCATGACGTGCAGGTCACCGAAGAAGCTGTTCTTGTGCCCTGTGAATGGGAACACAGACATCGGAACGGGGATTCCGACGTTGACTCCAACCATTCCAGCATCAACGCGACGGGCGAATTCTCTGGCGTGGCGGCCGCTCAATGTGAATATTGACGCGCCGTTCGCAAACTCATTCGCGTTGATGGCTTCGATACCCTCCTCGAATCCCGAGACCCGCTTGATATACACCACCGGGCCGAACACTTCCTGCTGACCGCATTCCATGTCCGGCGTGATCTGATCTAGGATCGTCGGGCCCATGAAGTATCCATCCTCGTGCCCTTCCACGCTCGCCGAACGGCCATCGAGCACCGGAACCGCACCTTCCTCGATCGACTTGTCAATCCACCCGGACACAAAGTCATAGTGATCGGCGTTGACCAACGGCCCTAGTTCGGTCGACGGATCCCATGCGGGTCCCATCTTGCGTTGCCGTGCCAATTCGGTGATCGCCTCGACCAATTCGTCTGCGATCTCATCCTCAACTACGACAACAGGCAACGCCATGCAGCGCTCACCAGCACATCCGAAGGAGGAGTTGACGATGCGCTCCGCGGTGGCCCGAATAGGGGCGTCGCGCAGCACGAGTGCATGATTCTTGGCCTCGGTGAGGGCTTGAACTCGTTTGCCATTTGCAGCAGCGGTCGAGTAGATGTGCCGTCCGACCGCCGTCGATCCGACGAACGACACGCCTTGAACATCGGGATGAGCAAGGAGCTGCTCCGCTTCATGCCTGGAGCATGTGACCAGGTTGAACACACCCGGCGGAAGGCCCGCTTCCTCGAGCAACTCGGCCATGCGCATTGCGGTCTGTGGAACGTACGATGCGGCTTTGAGGACGAATGTGTTCCCCGTAGTAACAGCCAATGGCATCATCCACCCCATGGGGATCATCGCCGGAAAGTTCCACGGTACGATGCCGACGAAGACTCCCATCGGCTCACGGAATGTCACCGTGTCATAGCCATCCGCGACATTCATCAGAGAGTCGCCGAGCATGGCAGCAGGTGTGCCACAAGCCACCTCGACGACCTCGATCGCTTTCAGGACATCACCGCGAGCTTCGCCGTACGTCTTCCCCATCTCGGTCGAAAGAAGGACGGCAAGATCGTGCAGCTCGGCTTCGAGCAGCGCCTTGAGCCGGAACATGACCTGAACCCGTTGCGTCACAGGCGTGTCGCGCCATGCCGGAAATGCGGCCGCCGCTGCTGCCACTGCTGAGTCGACCTCTGCGGTAGTACACCGTGGCGCCTCGGCCATGACCTCACCGGTACTGCTGTTCGTGATCTCGTAGTAGACACCACTCTCGGTTTCCAGCCACTCGCCATCGACCAGGTACTTCAGACGTTTCGCCATGACATCACTCCACAACTAGTTGTTCTCTCGGCCCAGTCATCGATTATTGGTAGGAAAGCGATCCTTGTCCAATCCTCGAAGGTGTGCGGTGGCCATCTCTCTCCAAAGAAGCGTAATGGCGAGAGAGGTTGACCAGTTTCACGGTCACAAGGGCGGTATCGCCGACGAAGGCCCTGCCCGCTTGGTGCCGATGCTCCTACTGGTCTTGTTCAGTCTCTTCTTCGTCGAGACCGTCGGACTCGACTTTCCACCGCGCTGTCTGGCTCGCCATGCGTCGTCCAATGAGAACAATCGCCACGCTGACCACAGCGAAGATGGCAATGGCGATGAGTGGTCCCATGTACGACACTCTAAGCCGCTGTCACCCCGCTGGACGAATCAGTGTCGTGACGTGGACTTGCAGTGTCACGGACGGCCGTCTTGCATGTGTTCCGAGGGGCTCCTTCAAGCATATGGAGGTCGAATGGGCGGAATTCTCAGCGACCGTCGGATTGGTATGCTCGATCGAAGAACGGTCCCGTATCGGAGTCACAAACCACACAATGAGTGAGACGTATGACGCCATCGTGATCGGAGCCGGCCACAACGGTCTGACTGCCGCTGGCTATCTCGGCAGCGCTGGATTGAAGACTCTGGTGCTCGAACAACGGCCCATCGTCGGGGGCTCAGTAGTTACCGAAGAGATACATCCCGGCTTTCGCATCTCCACAGTCTCGTATGTGGTCAGCCTCCTTCAGTCCAAGGTCATCCGAGACCTCGAACTGAGACGTCACGGTTTTGAGATGCTTCCGCTCGATGGAGCGTTGGCCGTCTGTGGAGATGACTACATCTTCTTCACCGATGACGAGGAGCACGACCGCAGGGAAGTCGAGCGTTTCTCGACCACCGACTTCGGGGCTATCGAGAGGTTCAGCACGATGGTTCAGGAGATCGGTGCCGTCCTGCGCAATCAGATGTTGCGCGAGCCACCCAAACTCGACGCAGGCTTCCGCGACATCACGGCGCTCGCCGGCATGGGAATGGACATCCGCAAGCTGTCGCCCGAGCAGCGCTATCGGTTGGCGCAGATGCTGACGGGAAGCGCTCGCAACATGATTGAACGTTGGTTCGAGAGCCCCATGGTCAGGAGCATGTACGCCTCGGACTGTTTCTCGGGTAACTTCGCCAGCCTCGATCAACCCGGGTCTGCGATCCCGTTCTTTCACATGGCGATTGGCGAGCTTGACGGCGAGTTGGGTGCCTGGAGATTGGTGAAGGGCGGCATGGGAGGTATCACACAGGCGATGGCGTCGTTCGCTCGGTCGAGAGGTGTCGAGATTCGGACGGACGCGCCCGTTGAGAAGATCCGCATCGAGAACGGGCGTGCGGTCGGTGTTGAGTTGAGGGACGGTGAG
>QMQC01000100.1 GCA_003648875.1 Actinomycetota bacterium | reverse complement strand
GGATTCGGAGTTACGCCAAGCCCTGCTTCAAGAAACGCCAGTGTTCCGTGGCTCGTGGGGGAGTGGCGAGTTGGCCGAATCTGCATTCACACTGCAGAGGTCACTGGTTCGATCCCAGTATCGCCCACGGCTGGGATCCCTTGCGGTTGTTGGGTTCTCCTAGTTCAGCCCCCTTCCTTGATCCTTGTTCCGTGTGCGCCGCGACCACAATGCGTCCACATCAGAAGGGTCCCAGGGCGGGCTGAGGGTGTCCGCGGCGTTGCGGTCGAGGCCTTCGTAGAGGTGGCCGTACACGTCGAGAACGGTCTTGACGCTGGTGTGTCCGAGTCTTGAGGCGATTACGGCTGGGTGGGCGCCTTCGGCGATGAGGAGCGCGACGTGGCTGTGGCGGAGGTCGTGGAACCGCATGGGCTGGCCAACCGAGTCAGCCACGGCAGGGAGCCAGACGCGGCTGCGGAACGCGTTGCGCCGGATGGGTCCGCCCTCGGGGGCGGTGAAGATCAACCCGTCCGGGCCGGGTGAGTAGTCGTCGAGGTGCTGGTCGATCACTTTGGGAAGCCAGGCCGGAATTGACACGGCTCGTCGAGCGGCCGCTGTCTCTGGAGGCCCGAAGCGCAGGTGGCCGCGGACTTCAGCGAGGGAGCGTTCGATGCGGATGATCCGCTTGTCAGGCTCGTAGCGGTCGATGTCGAGGGCGATGAGTTCGCCGATGCGACAACCCGTGTAGGCGGCGGTGATAACGAGTGCTCGGTATCTGGGATGGATGGTGTCGGCGAGGTTGCCGATCTCGGTGGGGGAGAGGAACCGCTTCTCGGTGTCGTGGATCTTGGGTAGGTTGACGTCGCGACACGGGGTGCGGGCGATGAATCCGGCTGTGACCGCGTCGTTGCAGATCCGTCCGAGGAGTTGGTAGGCGTGGCGGATGGTGGCCGGTGCATAGCCATCGGCCACGAGATCAGTGATCCACTCCTGGACGTCGTAGAAGCCGATGGAACCGATCGGCATCGCAGCAAACACCGGCAGGACCAGGCTGCGCAGATACGACTCATCGCGGGCCTTGGTCGAGTCGCGTCGGTTGACCCAGCCAGCGGTCGTCTGTTCGGCGAAGTCGCCGAGGCGGATCCGGCCAGCATGAGGGTCGATGTAGCTGCCGTCGAGCTTGCGAGCCTCGACGGTGACGAGGAATCGCTCGGCGTCGACACGACGAGGGAAGTTCTTCGAGTGCTGGCTGCCGGTGGGGTCGCGCCAGCGGGCTTGCCACGACGTGCGGCCGGTCCGGTGGACGACTTTGCGGATCGACGCCACGCGCACCTCCCATCAGCCGGATCGAGGATCGATCTCGGTGACGACAATGCCCTTTACCCCTCTCACCAGAGTGTTAGAACCCCAGGAGCGGCACTCTCACAGGGTTCCTGGCCGACCGTCGAATCCCGTCGGAGGTTCTTGACACTCTGGTAACACTCTGGTGAGAGGGTTGCTGACACTTTGGTGAGAGGGTTGGAGGGTCTATTCCTTGGATATGAACCAAGAATCGCTCGTTGGCCTCGGTGGAGATCCTGTCGTCGACGGCGATCTTGTTCATCCAGTTGGCCGCTTGGGGGCCAGACAAGCCGTCCAGGCCCTCTCTGGATCGCCCAGGGCCCAGCCACAGGACGATATTCCGCACCCAGCAGACGCCAGTAGGCCAATGCAGGTCCACGATCAAGAATCCCCAGAACAGGATCTGAGCCGCATGACCGCTACCCACGACAGCCACTATCTGAAGAACGACCGCAATGCCGGCCTTCGCAGCGCGGAAGCGCGCAGGCACCCTCAAAACACACACGCACATGCAACAAGTTGCGGGATGTGTACATGTGCACATCGGCGGTGGCGGAGCGCCAGCACCGTGCCGTCCCAGAATCTGGCTGATATGGTAAGGGTCACCGCTGAAATGGGGAGCGCTTGTGCAGGTTCGTTTGCTGGGACCGGTCGACGCCGTTGACGGCGAGGACCAGATCGACTTGGGCGGGCGGAAACAGCGAACGCTGGTGGCTCTGCTTGCTGCCCACGATGGCCAGCGCGTCTCACTCGACAGGTGCATCGTTGCACTTTGGGGAGATTCACCTCCTGCGGCGGCCACACACTCCCTCCAAACATATGTCTCGAACCTGAGGCGTCTCATCGACCCTGACCGGTCGGGATTCCTCGAGAGCGGTGGGGACGGCTATCGGCTCCTGATCGAGACGGACGTCGAGAGGTTTGAGTCGGCGATCGCAAGCGACGAACAGGACACGAAGACTCTCGTGGATGCTCTGGATCTCTGGCGTGGTCCCCCTCTTGGCGACCTTGCAGACGATGAGTGGGCACGTGGTTTCGTGGCCCGATGGGAACAGCTGCGGATTCGCGCCATCGGCGAACTTGCGTCGTCGCGACTTGCTGCTGGTGATGCAGAGGCGGTTGTGGTCGATATGGAGCGCGCGGTCGCCGATCACCCCTACCACGAGGCCTTCTGGGCCCATTACATGACCGCGCTCTACCAGACCGGGAGACAGACCGAGGCATTGCGCGCGTTCACACGACTGAAGACTGTTCTTGGCGAGGAGCTGGGAATCGAGCCGAGCACGGCACTGACAGTCCTCGAAGAGCGGATACTGCTCCAAAATCCATCCCTTGCGCGCCCGGTGACGACATTGAACAACCTCCCGTCTGAGATGTCGTCACTTGTCGGGCGAGCGGCACATGTCACTGAGGTCTTGGACCTTCTGGAGGAGTCCCGGCTCGTTACCTTGACCGGATCCGGTGGAGTCGGCAAGACCAGGCTCGGCATCGCAGTGGCGCGTTTGGCTTTGCCAGCCTATTCCGAGGGTGTGTGGTTCATCGATCTTTCTCGGCTCGAGAGCGCGCAGCTTGTTCTGCCCGCGATCGCGGCCACTCTCGGGGTTGAGCCACCGGCTCTTCGTCCGTTGGAGGATGCATTGACAGAGGTGATCGGCGAGAAGCGATTGCTTATCGTCCTCGATAACTGCGACCATCTCATCGATGCGGTAGCAGCTGCGACAGACCTGTTGCTCTCTCGGAATGCCGGTGTGAGGATCATTGCAACGAGCCGCGAAGTGCTCCAGATCGAGGCTGAGATCGCGTGGCGTGTTCCGTCGCTCACGATTCCCGATGTTGCGGACACATTCGCGGAGATCGTGGGGTCGGAGGCCTGTGATCTGTTCGTGCAGCGAGCAAAAGCGACCTATCCATCCTTCCAACTGACTGAAGAGAATGCGCCGGACGTTGCGTCGGTGTGCCGGCACCTCGATGGGATTCCGCTGGCTATCGAGCTCGCGGCGGCTCGGTCGCGAGCACACACACCGCGGGAGCTCGATCGACGCTTGAGCGAGAGGCTCGACGTGCTTACGGGCGGTGGAAGGGGCGCCCTTCCAAGGCACCGCACGCTTCGTGCGACGATCGAGTGGAGCTACGGTCATCTCGATGAGGGGATGAAGGTCTTCTTTGACCAACTTGGCGTGTTCGTCGGTGGGTTCACGATCGATGCAGCGGCGACCGTGACCGGGCTCACAGTCGATGAAGTGCTCGACGTCATCGACGGTCTCGTTGGTCGATCGATGGTCCAGCCGATCGCCGGAACCGAGCGACGATTCCGGCTTCTCGAGACGCTGCGTCACTTCGCATGGGAACAGCTGACGTCATCGAATCGCCTCAATGAGCTCAGAACGCGTCACCTCGGGTGGGCGACGAACTACTGCGTGTCTGAGTCACCCAAGCTCATGGGCGACGATCAGGTGACAGCCGTGGCCAAGCTGGCCTTTGCTCTCGACGACATACGCGCAGCCATGAATTGGTCGATCGAAAGCGGACAGCCTGACGTCGGGCTGAAGACGGCTACCGCCCTGTCGCGGTTCTGGTACCTGAACGCCATGCACTTCGAAGGCGCAGGCTGGCTTGATCGGCTCCTGGATGCAGAGCCCGTGCTGAGCGATCTGCAGATGGGACGAGCGTTGACCGCCAGAGCGACAACGCTAGTCCGGATCGGACGACTCAACGATGCTGTCGACTCTGCCCGACGAGCAGTTGACCTGCTCAAACCTCTCGACGAACCCATCGCTCTCGGATGGGCCTACTACTACCTTGCCGTTGCGTCCGTCTCGGGTGACTACGACAATCAGGATGAGATTCTTGCGTTGTGGTCGCGGTCTCGAGATCTCATGCTCCAGGCCGAGTACCGACCTGGCATTGCCCTCACGACGATGCTGATCAGTGCCATAGTGTCAATAGACGATCCAGATGACGGAATTGCGACCCTGAGTCGTTTGATCGAAGCAGCCGGGCCCGATGGGAATCCGACGCTCGTGGGTCACTCTCTGGAGCTGCGTGCAAACGCCTTGGTCCGATTGGGTCGAGTCGAGAATGCCGGCATCGACCTTGTCGACGCGATACGGGCGCATCACGCGCCAGGGAATTGGGCCTGTCTCGCTCACACGTTCGAAGGGGTTGCGGCATACCTTGTGGCCGACGGTCGAGATCTTGATGCAGCGCGACTAGTCGGTGGTATTGAGACCCTTCGTCTCAACATCTCGACCATTCAGGCCCCCTACGAGCGGTTCCACGTGGGGTTCTACTCGTGGGTCGAGGCGATAGCCGATCGACAGGAACTCGTCGTTGCGCGAGACGAGGGGCGTCTGTGGGACCGAGAACTACTCATCTCCCAGGCAATGGCCTACCTCGACGCGGAGTGAGGTTCCCTTGAGCCGCCGTTGAGTGGTGACAGGCACACTGTCACTGATGCCAGAGTTCCGCCACCACACAATCGTCGTTGACGGTGTGACGATCGAAATCACTGAAGCCGGACCGTCACGTTGTCCTGACACGGTTGTCATCGTGGGTGCCAGCGACGACATGGCGATTTCCCTGCTGGTTCGCCTTGGCCGCTTCACACGCGTGGTATCGATTCAGAAGTGGTCCCCCGTCATCCTCGACGCACTCGACCTGTCGAACGTTCACATTGTCGTCGCCTCAGATACCGACAATGTGGACGATGTCGTGGACCTGCTTCAGCGGACCGTTGCCATCGATTGACGGGGTTTGAGTCTCTTTTGAGTGTTCATTGATGGTGCTGAGGTCTCATGGCAGCAGCCGACGGGTGAACCCGTCAACTAGGCGAGGAGCGGGACATGAGGATCAGCCGACTTCAGAAGTCGATGATGAGAGCACGACAACCGATGCAGTTCGGCGATCTGGCGCCATCGAGTACAGCCATCAAGAGATTGCCCAGACGGCAGTATGAACCCGAACGGAGAGTTTCCTGCGAGCACAGCTTCCTCGTGGGTGAGTGGAAGGTAGCACAGTGAATGTTCTACGCGGTGCGATGCGGTTTCAAGCCATCGCCTATGCAATCTATGGGCTTTCGTTCTTCTTCATCCCGGACTTCGTAATTGGGACGGTCTTCGATTGGGACACGTCGTCCTACTGGGCCCGTGGCCTTGGAGCCGTATTCATTGCAGTGGCATGGCTCGAATGGAGTATCACCGCGAAACTGGAAGAGCGGAGAGACTTGGTATGGCCGTTTGTATTGATTCCGGCGCTGCTTCTTGTCGGCGTCGTGTGGGAAAAAGTCGCCGACACATACAACGGTAGCGACGCGTACTTCTCAATGGTCGTCGTGGTGACGCTCTTCTTCACGATTCTCATCGGGAGCTCCGCATCGTACGCCCAACGGGAAACCTCAGCCGACACCTGAAACGCCAGGACTTCGGCGATTCTCCACCGTAATCCCAACCGGAATCCGGCAAGCAGACCGTGAAGCGGTTCTGATCAACCATCGCAAGTTCACGTTCGGCCGACATGTGCTACTTGGGTGCCATCAGCTCGAGGCGGTAGAGTTGCTCGAGCAACACATTGACGAGCTGGTCAGGCAGGTGCAGCGTCACCACACCGGTGTCTTCGAGGTCGGGCCGAAAGCTATCGCGTATCACCCACCTTGCTACGAAACTGACTGAGCGCGGTCCGCCGACGAGCGAGTGACCGACGACAGTCTGGTTTGGTCCGTATTTGGGCCGCGGGAGGATGAGGGACGACACCAAACAGTGCGAACCAGTGAGAGGCGAAAACCCAAGGGACACAATGGTTTCTTCCGAATCACTAACGTAGCCCGAACCACCCGATTCTGGCTGTGGATCAGCGGATGACATGCGACCCATGGGACTGACCGCGGTCCGTCCAACTTCGAGCGACCAGGGGCACACCTCTGAGCGTCGTTGTCGTCTTGCCTGCCGTGCGCATCGAGGCAATTTCTCACGACCCATCGAACTCGCGGTCGACCCTCGCGACCACATCGCGTCCACATGACATTGAGAATCACCGAGAAACGCCACGAAACGATGAGAAGCAGAAACCCTGACTGCACAAGGCCTATCGCCCCAGCGGCCCGGTCCCCAAGGCGCGCGAAATAGCCTCCAGAAACCTTCACACTGCAGAGGTCACTGGTTCGATCCCAGTATCGCCCACACCTCAGACGGTTCGACCTCGTCGAGATTCTCGGTGATCCGGTGGTCGTCCTCATCAAGGCCCACCAGCCAGACCACCGTCTCGCCAAGGGTTCGAGGTCCGTTCTGTCCGGGATTCCTGTCACGCGAGTCCTGCTCCCGGTGGCGGACACTGGGACGTTGCGCAGGCGATCCGAAGAAGTCCGGTGG
>QMQC01000099.1 GCA_003648875.1 Actinomycetota bacterium | reverse complement strand
CTCCAACTGGACCTGTCGAGCTCATGAACTCGGGACGGCCTTCCTCGACGCGGCTTCGTTGGTGGTGGGTTGGTGGGGCATCGCTTGTTCTTGTCGTTGCCGTCGTAGGTGGCGTGATGGTTGGCCCGATAGCGCTTCCACCCGCTGATATCGTGAGATCACTTGTCGATCGGCTGCCGTTCATCGATCTCGATACGGGTCTCTCGGAGCGGAGCGAGGCGATTCTGTGGCAGATCCGCATGCCAAGGGTCGTTCTTGCCGTTCTTGTCGGATCGATGCTGTCAGCAGCCGGAGCAAGCTACCAAGGAGTGTTTCGCAACCCACTTGCCGATCCGTACCTGCTCGGTGCGGGGGCTGGCGCTGGTCTTGGTGCCACGATCGCCATCGTCTACGGCCCTGAAACCGCATCCTGGATCATTGACCCGCTTCCGCTCGCTGCCTTCATAGGAGCGATCGTTGGCGTGGCTCTTGCCTACATCCTCGGCTACACCGTGCGCTCAGGTCGCACTTCTGTGACGCTGATACTCGCAGGAGTGGCCGTCGCTGCCTTCCTGACGGCGCTCCAGACCTTTCTCCAGCAGCGTGAGTCCGACACGCTACGTGAGGTGTACGGGTGGATTCTCGGAAGCCTCAACACTGCCGGATGGGGTGAGGTCTTGCTCGCTGCACCGTATGTGGTGGTCTGTCTTTCGGCGGTGTTTGTCGGCAGACGTCTGCTCGACATCCTTGCCGTAGGAGACACAGAGGCAGGGACCCTCGGTGTGCGTCCGGGACAGATCCGACTGATATTCGTCATCTTTGCCACCCTTGGAACTGCTGCAGTGGTGTCTGTCTCCGGTCTGATCGGATTCGTTGGCATCATTGTCCCCCACACTGTGCGTCTGGTCACATCAGTGTCCTATCGAGTGGTTGTACCATTGTCCATCCTGCTTGGCGGCGCATTCCTCGTGCTTGCAGACATCATCGCAAGAGTCGCGGTTACGCCTGCAGAGATACCGATTGGTGTGGTGACAGCAATCATCGGGGCACCCTTCTTTGCTGTGGTGCTGCGCACATCGAAAGGAATCGTGTCGTGACTGCCGTCCTCGAGTTCAAGAGTGTCAGCGTTTCGTATGGGAAGAATCAGGTTCTCCGCGGGGTGTCGATTGATGTCGGTGTCGGCGAGTGGCTTGGCGTCGTCGGACCAAACGGCGCCGGCAAATCAACCTTGCTCCGCACGGTCGCTGGTGCCGTCTCGTACTCGGGTTCTGTGCTGGTCGGCGGCGCGGTGATCGACGGTCGTTCTCACAGGGACAGGGCGAAGCTGGTCGCCTATGTGCCCCAACGTCCGCTCTATCCACAAGGGATGACTGTTTTTGACTATGTGCTGCTGGGGCGAACACCCTACCTCGGGCCTCTGGCCGTTGAGTCTCAGGGCGACATCTCCAGTGTGTGGGAGGCACTCGACGCGCTGCACCTCTGCGATTTCGCCGACCGGGATGTGGCAACACTCTCTGGTGGCGAGACGCAGAGGGCCTCCCTCGCGAGAGTCCTTGCACAGCGCGCACCGATCGTAGTCCTCGATGAGGCAACGGCTTCGCTCGATGTTGCCGCCCAACACGAAGTGCTCGAGTTGATAGACCGGCTCCGCACAGAACGTGGCATAACTGTCGTCAGCGCCATCCATGACCTGACTGCCGCAGCCCAGTTCTGTGGAAGGATTGCGCTCATTGGTGAAGGTAGAGTCGTTGGTGTTGGCCTGCCAGAGGAAGTGCTCATGGAACGGCTGCTCGGGGAGGTCTTCGAACCATCTATCAGGGTGATCGAGGTTGATGGGGCTACCGTCATCGTGTCCTTGAGAGCAGAGGAGACACCGTCGTGAGCGATGCGCGCAACCGTGGCCTTGTGATCATCAATACGGGCGATGGCAAGGGGAAGTCGAGTTCTGCCTTCGGCGTGATGCTGCGTGCGGCGGCTCGCGGCTGGAGCGTCATCGTCATCCAGTTCATCAAGTCGGAACAGTGGCAGACGGGCGAGCGGAAGATGGCAGACCAGCTCGGTGTCGATTGGATCACGGGCGGTGATGGCTTCACGTGGGAGTCCGACGATCTTGAGGCCACGGAGAAGTTCGCTCAGGACACGTGGGAGCGTGCGAAGGTGGCCATTTCCGGTGGCGAATACGACCTCGTGATCCTCGACGAAGCCACCTATCCGATCTCCTTCGGATGGATTCCGGCCACGGATGTTGTTGACACAATCGAGGGAAGGCCTGCTCGTGTGAACGTGATAGTCACCGGGCGAGACGCCGACCCAGCTTTGATCGAGATTGCAGACACGGTCACGGACATGCACAAGGTGAAACATGCGTTTGACGAGGGAATTGCAGCGCGCAAGGGACTTGACTTCTAGCAAGGCAAGCCCTGTTCGTCCACCGCTCGGTTGAAGCTTCGTGTTCACATTCCGGAACGCTCGCTGCGCTCACTTCGAGACCAGACGCCGGTCATCGGTATCTGGGTTACCCACTGATGATCAACGCGTCGAACGCCTTGCCGACGAAGAAGGAGAGCACACCGGCTGCCAGACCGAGTGCGAGGTTCTCGAGTCCTGATATCAACCAACCCTTCTTGGTTTGGAGTGTCTTTATTGCTCCGACGAAGAAGAGACCGATACCGGCGAAGACACCTGCAGCGACTAGAGCGGTTGCCGTGCCGTCCCATATGGCGAACGGAATCACGGAGGGGATGGCGCCGAGGAGGAACAGGAGACCCGAAGCAACGGCCGCTGCGTATGGGCTTCGACGCTCCGTGTCAACGACCCCGAACTCGAGCGCGGCATGCATGTTGAGCATCGCTTCATCGCTGCTGTCGATGATCTCGACGACGGTCTCGAGGTCTTGGCCCTCCAGACCCATGTCCCCGAGCATGTCTGTGAGCTGGTCCCTTTCATGCTGTCGATGGTCGCGCAGGTGGATCTTCTCAAGGGCGATCTCAGCATCGAACACTTCGTCCTGGGCCTTGGTTGCCAGATATTCCCCGATACTCATTGAGATCATTCCAGCAAGGGCACCAGCGATGCCGGTGAGTAGTACCTGCTCTGCATCGAGACCACCGCCGACGACGGCGGACACGAGGAGGAACGTCGACACAAGACCGTCGTTGACACCAAGGATGATGTCACGCATGTATTGGCGGGAATCCCCGATGTGCGTTTCGTAGCCGAGTGGGGTGTCGGCCTTCTCGTCGAAATCCGTCATGCCTGGGATTCTACGGACGAATGGGCTTCACCTACCAGCTCAACCGACGAGTTCGCTCCGAAACCCGGTTGCCCTGATGGTGAACACGACCGAGCCCGAGTCTGATGTGATCGTGACACCTTTGAAGAGCTTCTCCAGGAACGCAGCTACTGAGGGTCTTGCCACCGACTGGTCGGACCCTGTGCAACTGGGTCTTCAGGGTTCCTTCAGAGATCTCCATCGCGCGGGCAGTATCTGCAACCGATGCGTCGAGGTAGTAGTGGAGCAGAACGATCTCTCTCTGACATTCGGGCAACTCCGAGATGGCTGACCGGACATCGGTGGAGACGGCGATACTCTCGGTTGAATCTCGAGGCGGTTCGATCGATCCCTGGCTGACCCGCGTCTCGATGGCGCGGCGCCGTTGGGCCTGTCGGACTTCATTGGTTGCCACGACTGTCACCCAGGCAGCGAGACTATCAGGCTCGTGCCCGTCACGAATGACCTTGACGATGGCATCCTGGACGCCGTCTTCGGCAGCGAAGGCATCACCAGTGGCAAGGGCGACAGCAGCCACGACCTTGCCATAGCTGTTATCGACAAAGACCCTGATCTGGTTCGGAGTGTTGGGAAGCTCCCCCATGGAAGGAGATGGTACACAGAAGGTCCGGGGGGTCGCGAGGTTGAGCGCCGTCATGTCCCTTGATGCACGACAAGCCCCGTTTGGTTGACAACGGTCCTGCACAAGGACATCGGCCACCGGCACCATGCCCCTGGCAGGCTTCAGTCTTCTGTTCGCTCTTCTCGATTCTGAGAACTCAGGATGAACATCTTGATGGCGCGTGGTGCGTTCTCGCGGTAGGACTCATAGCCGGGCCAGATGCCATCGAACAACGGCCAGAGCTCAGCCGCCTCTTCATCGCTCGCCATGCGGGCGTGTACGGACATCACTTCGTCCTCGACTACGAGCGTCGCTGAGGGTTCCGCCTCGAGGTTGAACGCCCAACCAGGGTGGCTCTCACGCCCAAAATTCGTGGCTGCAACTGCTCGACCACCGGATGGCGCTACGACAAAGAGAAGGGGCACCGTTCGCTGCTCACCAGAACTTCGTCCCGTCGTCGTCAGGTAGCACAGGGGCACATCCAATCCGAAGCGAGAAGGAGCAAAGCGGCTTCCCTTGAGCCTCAAGTCGAGAGGTGTGATTGTCTTCGACAACACCCAACGGAGGGCGCTCGTCCTGGAGAGCTTGGTCAGAGTGCGTTGGTATGGACCCATGGGATGCGAGCGTAGCCGCGTCCTGGTCGGGTAGCGTGGAGACATGGAGAACGAATCCGTCGAATCCGAGCAGGTGCCAAGCTTCTATCCGCCATCGCCTCGGTGGGGTGACAACACAAAGCTGCTTGTTGTTGCGATGTTGTTCGTTCTTGCGCTTCTTGGCATCTATCTCATCAGAAATGTCCTCGCGATTGCCGCTTTTGCCGGACTCATCGCATTCCTCATCGCCCCTTTGATCAGGCTTTCGGTCCACCGATTGAAGGTACCGAGAGGTCTTGCCCTGCTTGTTGCGTATCTCGTCGTGTTCATGGGCACGCTGGCCTTCGGGGCCCTGCTGGTGAACTCGATAGCGGCATCCATTGCAGAGCTCGATCCAATCGGTCTTGTGGACGACGCAAGGGTGTGGCTGCTCGCAGAGGTGGATGACCAGGGACACATACTCATCTTTGGCCTTACCGTCGACATTTCAGCCTTCCTCGACTCCCTTCAAACCTCCATCTCGGACAGCGACGGACAGGGTGGCATGGTGCTGGACGCCGAGAGGCTGCTCGA
Organism: Actinomycetota bacterium; assembly: GCA_003648875.1. Classification (GTDB taxonomy): domain Bacteria; phylum Actinomycetota; class Acidimicrobiia; order Spongiisociales; family UBA5794; genus B3-G11. The sequence goes on along the minus strand of QMQC01000099.1, from coordinate 1,751 downwards.
CTACTTGGGAGCCGGATTCAGTGGGATCCGCACGGCTGTTGGAATCATCACAGCTGCGGTCACGTCGGCGATCATCACAGCCCTCGTCGCCATGTACCTCAACGCAGACAGTCAGCGGATGCACGAATCGGCGATCGAGCACTTCCCATCCGGCTACGAGCGCGATGGGGCGATGATGATGCTCAAACAGAAGAGAGTGTGGCGCGGCTATCTCTATGGGCAGCTCGTGAACTCGCTGATCACCGGCTTCTTCGTGTTCGTAGTGTTGTGGCTGGTCGGTCTTCCTGGGGCCTTCCTGATGGGGACAGTCATGGTTGTGCTCAACATGATCCCGACCTTCGGCCCGATCCTTGCCGCTATTCCCGGCGTGCTGGCTGCATTGATATCTGGTTCTACTCGGTGGCCGGAACTTGAGCATTACTGGTTCGCTCTCATCGTCATAGGCATCTATCTCCTGGTCGTACAACTCCAAGCCAACATCATCGCTCCAAGGGTGATGGGCACTGCCGTGAACCTCAGGCCGGCGGTGGTCCTTATCGGTCTCATGGTTGGATTCCAGGTGGGCGGGCTACTTGGCTCACTCCTCGCGGTGCCGGTGATCGCCTCGATAAGGGATGTGGTCGTATACATCTGGCGGAAGCTCGTCGATGCCGATCCGTGGCCGGGTGAGGACCCGATTCCGATATCTTCCGATCCATGACAAGGACCTTGACGACCGATGTCGTTGTTGTCGGCGCGGGGCTTGGTGGCCTTTCCGCTGCGGGACACCTGCAACAGGACGGCTATGAGGTCGTCGTGCTTGAGCACCAAACAAAGCCTGGCGGCTATGCCCACAATTTCAAGGAACGTGGCTACCGATTCGAGGTCGCCCTTCACGCATTGGACGGGATGGAGCCTGGTGGTTGGGCACACAAGATGTTCGAGACCCTTGGTGTATATGACAAGGTGCACATGAACAGCCTCGATCCCTTCTACACGGCAGCCTTCCCCGATTTCGAGATAACGGTTCGTACGGAGATCCCTGACTATCTGACTGATGTCTGGACCTTGTTTCCCGACGAGAAGGACGGCGTTTCGGAACTGTTCGCATCGCTGCGCAGGCTCGGGCACGACATGGCCCGATATGCGGCAGATTCCAAACGCGGTGAACAAGTGCCCGCGCACGAGATGTTGACTCGATACCCAGACATGGCTGTTGCGTTCTCAACGCCATGGAGCGTCTATCTGGATCAATTCATTGAGACAGACGAAGCCAAGGCGATGCTCTCGACGCTGTGGGGATACCTCGGTCTTCCACCATCGAGGGTGTCGGCGGGCCAGTTCGGCCTCACGCTGTTGTCCTATCACACATCGGGTGCTTGGTATCCCACGGGAGGTTCTGGAGCTGTCACCAGGGCCATGGCTGAAACGATCGAGGAGCGAGGTGGGTCAATCCACTATCGCAACACCGTCAACTCGATTGTCCCCGAGGGCCCGGACAAGATCACCGTGACCACGGACAGGGGCCTTGTTGTTCACGCCCGAGCCGCCGTGTCGAATGCGAGCCCACGCGCGACCATCGATTGTCTGCCGGAGGGAGCCGTCGACGAGGAGTGGGAGAGAGCGGTGCGCGAGGAAGATGCGGCCCTTGCGAGCCTGGTTGTCTATCTCGGATTGGACAGGGATGTGACCGCTGATGGCTGGACCCACCACGAGTTCTTCGACATGGTCGGGTACGACCTCGATGCCGAGTATGAGGCAATTCTCGCTGG
>QMQC01000098.1 GCA_003648875.1 Actinomycetota bacterium | reverse complement strand
GTGAAGTGTTCGATGAATTGGGTCATGCGGTGTGCTGTTTCACTGGTCGTCCTGTTCATTGCGATTCAGTTCGTTCCCTATGGGCGGGATCACTCCAACCCGCCGGTCATCGCAGAGCCGGTATGGGATTCCCCGCGGACACGGGAGCTTGCCGTTCGGGCATGTTTCGACTGTCACAGCAACGAGACGAACTGGGCGTGGTACTCGAATGTGGCGCCGGTCTCCTGGTTGGTACAGGACCATGTCGACGAGGGCAGGGACGAACTCAACTTCTCGGAGTGGCATTTGGGTCAGGAGGGGGACGAAGCTGCAGAAACGGTTCGCGATGGATCGATGCCAACACGCGACTATCTGTGGATCCATCCAGATGCGCGCCTCTCCGACAAGGAACTCGAAGCCCTGAACGCCGGTTTCATCGCCACGCTGGGCGACGGCGATGACGACGGCGATGACGACGATTGAGAGTAATCGGATCGCGAGCGACCCGGAGAGCGGTCAGTGATCTGAAGCGTGCTGTTGGTGGCGGTCAGGCCAGCCCGGGGCTCGTCGTTCCCCCTCGGGCCTGCCAGAAGTCGTTGAGTGCTTTCTGGATGCGGACGTACCAGATGATGTTGCCGATCAGCGGCAACAGGAACCAGAGACCCCACATGGTGGTGATCCGCGGTTCCTCGCCTGCATCCACATACATCTTCTCGACCTCGTTGGCCATGAGAAAGAATGTGACCGGATAAATGAAGATCGTGAACAGCAGAAAGGCAGCTCCGCCAAGACCGTCACGCCGATAGATCTTGAGTTCCTCACCGTTCCAGTAGGACCAGATCCACGTCCAGAAACCGAATGTCACGATGGCAACAAGGATCGTGAGTCCGACTGATCGGGGTTTGCCGATCGGACCCCCGGGAGGCTCGGTGATGGATTGTTCCGAAGGTGGTGGAGCCGATGAGTCAGTCATGTCCTCAGTATGGCAGGAATCCGATGACGGTGCATTCCTGATCGATCGACGCTGTCACCGGGCATCGCGAAGCGCTCACGCTGGTGCGAGGTCATCCGCTCTGACGGAGATCTCGTCGCTCGAAGAGCACAACGGCAGACAAGACGAGTCCCACCGTGAGTGCGGTCAACACCGCACCGTGGCCCCAGTGCATGCCGTTGTTCAGCGGATCACTGGAGAGGTAGTAGTAGAACGGTGACCACTTGGCGTACCCGGCCAGGGTGTCGTTGAACGGTAGGAACGCGTTGAGTACATACAAGACAAGCGCGATTCCCACGGTCCCGAAGACGGCGACCCTGATCCTGCCCGTGGCGGCTCCCAGGCCAAGAGCGAGCGCTCCGAAGACCAATCCGACCAACGTCACCAGGAGCGACGTTGCAGCGATGTTGCCCATGTCCATGCCCAACCCGCCCAGCATTGACCCGATGGCGACGCCCGCGAATGTCGCTGCTCCGACCGCGACGCCGTAGAGCGTCATTGCCACGGTCTTGTGGAGAACGATCGTGGATCGCCTGACGGGGTTTGCAAGGAGCAGGCCAATGGTCCGGCGCTCTTCTTCTCCTGCCAGGGCGCCAGCTCCGATCGCCACCGTGACAACCATGACGGCAATAGGAGCCATCATGCCGAAGGTTTCGATCTGATACCAACCCTCCGGCGTGCCCATGTCCCCACCTCCGAAGAGGGCCAGGAGAGCTTCAGGGAACTGGTCGGTCAACCCTGAAAGTGCCTCATTTATGAGCGTGTACATCGGGCCGAGCATGACGCCCATGAACAGGAACATGACGGCCGCTGTGACCAGGAGTAGCCCCTGGTGCTCAGACGCCGTCTTGATCCAGATTCTCGAGACACGAGTCGATCCGGCGAGCCGGTCTGCCAGCTTTCGAGTCATCGGGTTGCCGCGGAGCCGGTCAACGAGAGTGACCCCGACGGTCTGGCCTTTGATGTCTCTCCTGTTGACCCCAACCAACGCAACCACCATGAGCAGTGCATTGCTTGTGAACAGCACACCGATGTGACCCCAGTCGACGCCGTTGTTCACGGGCTGACTTCCGGTGAAGTAGTACCAGGGAAAGGCCTTGGCGGCATTCTCGAACCCTTCGACGAGGGGGAGAAGACCCACTGCGACGAACGATATGAACATGACCCCGGCGGCTACCCCCGAAGCCACGCTTGGACTTCCGGTCCAGGCACCGACCGCCATGGCCAGAAAGCCGAAGAACAGGGACATGGCGAACAGGTGGAAGATCATCGCGCCGACATGCATCCCTGTGATGCTCACATCGAGCATTGCCGGCACAACGATTCCCGCCGCCCAGAGGAGGAGGACTCCGAGGCCTGTGAGGAGCACCATGGATGCCGTCTTGGACGCGAGGACCTCAGTGCGGCTCCTCGGATTGCCCAGCAGGAGACCGAGCGTTCCCTTGCGCTCCTCACCAGCGATCGAAGCTGCACCCATTGCCAGTGCAAGCCCTGCCATCGTCATCGCCCCATAGGAGCCGTAGATCGCTCCATAGGCGAGACTGGCAACGTCTGCATCCTTCGGGATGTTCATCATCGATCGGAAGGCGTCTGGCAGATTGGTGTAGACCGCGAGGTCGATATCTCGATAGACGGACATTCCGAAGAGGAAGAGAACCGAGAGGGTTAGGGAGCCAATCGCTACGCCCTTCCATCGATCCCGCGTTGTCTTCGTGAATACGTTGGAAAGGGTCACGCCGGCACGTCCTCGTCGCGGTAGTAGGTGAGGAAGATCTCCTCGAGGTCGGCCTCCTGTGTTGTGATGTCAAGCAGGTGATACCGATCGGTGAGGATCTTCAGCAGCGTCTCCATGCGACCGTCGAACGAGAGAGTGACGTGGTGGTTCTCGACTGCAACATCCCGAACCCCGGGGACTGACTCAAAGATTGCGTGTTCGACTGGCTCGTCGAAGTAGAGATCCACCTTGCGGATCGCTTTGGAGCGCAGATCCGACACCGATTCGACGGCGATCAGACGGCCGTGGCGAATGATCCCAACGCGGCCAGCGACCCGTTGTACCTCGGATAGTGTGTGGCTCGAGAGGAACACTGTGCGTCCCTCGGCGGCCGCCTCGCGCATCATGGTTTGGAACTCGCGCTGAACCAACGGGTCGAGGCCGGAGCTTGGCTCGTCCATGATCAGTACTTCCGGTTTGTTCATGAACGCTTGGATCAGCCCGACCTTCTGCCGGTTCCCCGATGAGAGGTCGCCGACCTTTCGTGTCAGATCAGCGTCCAACCGATCGGCCAGCTCGTCGACCCACGACCAGTCGACCCCACCCCGCAGATTGGCGAAGTATGTGATCGTGTCGCGGCCGGTCAGATTCGGATACATCGCCAGGTCACCTGGAACATATCCGATGAAGCGTCGAATCTCGACCGACTGCTCGTGGGAATCCATCCCGAGGATGGAGGCACTTCCTGAGGTCGGCCTGATCTCATCGAGGATGGTCCGAATCATTGTGGTCTTGCCCGCGCCGTTCGGGCCGAGGAACCCGAAGATCTCACCAGGTCGGATCTCAAGATCGAGGTCGACGAGGGCATGGATGTCGCCGTAGTGCTTGGTCAATCCCTCGGTTCGTATCGCGATTCGATCGGTCATGGGGTTCCTTCGCTCGGAGTCGTCCGGGAGGGTTCGGCCTCCCCGGGCGACTGTGACTTCATTTGGTCGTGTTCGCTGGCCATTTTCGCGATTGCCTCGAGAACATGTGCGGCAAAGGTCTCGGTGAAGACGCCCTCGCCGTAGATCTGATACATGGGTCCGAAGTAGGAGGCGAGTGATGGATCCATGAGGACGTCCGGATCGGTGAGGTCGACTCCCACAAGTCGCTCCAGATGCTCGTGGAGCACCAGCGCCCCCAGATTCCATATGGTGAGCACCACGGCCCTGCCCCGAGCGTCGGCAGTGGGTCGAACCATCCCGGACTCGACACCTTGTTCGATGTAACCCTCGGCGTCATCGACGAGGTCGTCGACCAGTCTTGCGACCGTTGGAGAATCGTCGGCGAGGACGCGTGCCAGATAGCTCATCAGCGGCCCGATGTCAGGGTTGCGAAAGGCTGCGAGCACATCGAGATTCGGACCGGCAGACATCGCTTCGAGCTTGTGACCTCGAATGACCGCTGCGATGTGCTCATCACAAACCGAACGCAGGCCCTCCATCGTTCCGAAGTGGTGGATCACCAACCCAGGGGACACTCCGGTCCGTTCAGCGACCTTGCGGGCCGTCGTGGCACCAACCCCGAATTCGGCGAGGCACTCGATTGCCGCATCGCGTATGCGAGCCTTGGTCGTCCGATCGTCCACGATCGAGTTGTCATCTGCCTTCGACGCTGTTAAACGCATGTTCAATAGTTTATATGGCTGTTCAATCCTAGTCAATATGCAGAAGGACGCTCCTGCATACATGGGCCGTGCCGGCCGGCACCGCTGGGTCCGCATGACCGTGTGATTCAAGTGCACACTTCGGTCAGCCGATAACATGAGCAGAACTGAGCGCGTTCATCGCAGATCGAGGAGAGTTCCATGACCAGACGCATCAGCACGATTCTCGCCGTACTCGTCCTCGTCGTCTCGGCGTGTGGCGATGGGGGAGTCTCCGCAGACCTCGATGGCGCAGATGTCGTTGGGCCAGCATTCGATGAGTCGACGACCAGCGCCGGCGCCGCCGTACCCACGACCGCAGAAACACAAGCGATCACGCCGACCGGGGTGACCGGCTCGGGCTCGTCTGAAGTCACGGCCTTGCGTGCTGCCTTTGTCGCCAGTGCAGATGTGACATCGGGCCGAATGGAAGGGTCCATCGAGGTGAGCGGCCTGGATCGATCCCAGGGGATCACAGAGATGGTGATCCCGTTCGGTGGCACATTCGACAACACGTCCGGCGACTTCTCCTTCTTCATGGACATGAGTGGCGTGGCGGTGGCTGGCAAAGAGATGCCATCGGAGATCGCAGGCCTCTTCGGAGAGATGGAGGTTCGCCAGATCGGTGATATCGCATACGTCAAGTTCCCGTTCTTCAACATGTTCCTCGGTGCGGAGACACCTTGGATTGCGATGCCGGCCGACGAGAGCGATCCGACCGGCGGGTTCTCGATGACCTCGCCGGGAAACCCGTCTGAGATCCTCGGATCGTTCGAGCATGCCGGCGCTACCGTCGAAGTAATCGGACCAGAAACCGTCAACGGTGTCGATGCAACCCACTACAGGGCCGTGTTTGACACAGAGGCCCTGTTCGCTCAGGCCACACCGGAGGAACGTAAGCGACTCGAGGCGCAGGGTCCGATCCCGACCGACTCCATGCCCATGGATGTTTGGATATCGGACGAGGGCCTCGTCGTCCGCTTCATCATGGAGATCGATGGCGATAGCGTCGACGCAGAATCCGGGGAGAGCTTCGATCTGATGCTGATGCGTTACGACATGTTCGAGCTGAACTCGGGCATCGTGATTGAGCCCCCACCACCGGGTGACGTGACCCACGTCGAAGACCTTGCGCCTTCATTCGAATTCGACGCCTGATCAACTCGAGTGACACGCGGTCCGAAATGTCCTCCCTTTAGGGGGGACAGCAGAGCGAAGCGATGCAGGGGGGTGTGCGAGCCTGCGAGCGTTGCGGGGTTGGTCTTGTTGGTGGTTCTCGCGTATTGGGCTCGCAGGCTCGCGGTCCCCCTAGATCCTCGCTGGCGACTATTCAACCCAGGTCGTGTTCCTCGACGAAATCCCCGAGTACGGTGTCGAGGTCTGGTTGACCGATCTCCTGGAGGTCGTAGTGGACCCTTGTGTGTGGCTTCGTGATGTTGAGGATCCGCGAAAGGTCGATCGGGGTGCCGATGACCACTGAGTCACAGTCGACTGCGTTGATGGTCTTCTCGAGATCAGCGAGCTGCTCAGCGCCGTAGCCCATTGCCGGCAACAGCTCACCGATGTCCGGGTAGGTCTCGAAGGTATCCTTGAGCTTGCCGACGAGCCATGGACGGGGATCGACGAACTCGGCCGCACCGTACTTGGTTGCCGCGATGATTCCCGCCCCGATCTTCATGCCTCCGTGAGTGAGCGTCGGACCATCTTCCACTGCAAGAACTCTCTTGCCGCGAACCACGGAGGGATCGTCGATCGTCAGCGTCGAGGCGGCGTCGACCACAACAGCATCGGGATTGACTGCAGCGATGTTGGCCCTGACCTGTTCGATGTCTGCAAGATCTGCGCTGTCGATCTTGTTGATCACCACGACGTCTGCGGCGCGCAGATTGACTTCTCCCGGATAATACGAGAGCTCGTGACCCGGACGATGTGGATCAACGACGGTGATCTGGAGATCCGTCACATAGAAGCTGAAGTCGTTGTTTCCGCCGTCCCACACGATCACGTCACAGCCGTCAGGGTCGTCCTCGGCGGCGCGAACGATCGCCTCGTAGTCAGCACCGGCGTAGATCACGTTGCCGCGCACAACATGGGGCTCGTACTCCTCCATCTCCTCGATCGTGCAGTCATGCCTCTCGAAGTCGGCGATCTCGGCGAACCGCTGCACCTTCTGGGCTCTGAGATTTCCATACGGCATGGGGTGGCGGATGGCTACAACCTTGAGACCCTTGGCCATGAGCAGCTCGACGACCTTGCGAGCCGTTTGGCTCTTGCCCGAGCCGGTACGAACGGCACAGACCGAGATGACTGGCTTTGTGCTCTTGACCTGGGTGTCGTTTGGGCCGAGCAGAGTGAACGATGCACCGGCGGTCTGCACAATGGCGCTCACTGCCATGACATGGTGATAGGGGATGTCGCTGTATGAGAATGCGCACTCATCGACGTCGCTTTCCTTGATGAGGGAGGACAGG
>QMQC01000097.1 GCA_003648875.1 Actinomycetota bacterium | reverse complement strand
CCCGTCCTCGTCTGGATGATGCCGAGCTGGTCGTACACGATCGGTTGGGGACCGAGGATCGTCAGGATTGGCTCGATGATCGCAAGATCCAGAACCTGCCCGCTGCCGCCATGGACGTCCCTGTGGTACAACGCCATGAGAATCGCATTGGCTGTCGTCTGCGCTGTGATCCCGTCGGCAAGTCCAAAGGGCGGGAGTGTCGGTGGGCCATCCGGATCACCTGTGATCTCGGCGAACCCGCTCATCGACTCGGCCAGTGTTCCGAACCCGGGACGTCCCGAGTACGGGCCGAACTGTCCGAATCCCGTCACCCTGGCGATAATCAGCTTCGGGTTGATCGCCTGGAGTCGGTCAGGCCCGAGATTCCACCGCTCGAGCGTCCCCGGGCGGAAGTTCTCGATGAGGACATCGGCTTCCTCGACGAGCCTGCAGAGGATGTCTTGGCCTTCGATGGTCGACAGGCTGAGCGTCACGGTCCGCTTGTTGCGGCTCAGCATCTTCCACCACAGGGGAACGCCGTCCTTGGTGTATCCGTGGTGGCGCACCGGATCACCCCTCGGATGCTCCACCTTGATCACATCGGCTCCGAAGTCGCTGAGAATCGTCGCAGCAAGTGGCCCCGCGAACAGCGTCGAGACGTCGAGAATTCGGATTCCCTCCAGAGCCTGCGGTGTATCGGACATATCTCTTCGTTCCACTCAATGGAATGGCGTTTCGGTCCGACTATATCAGGACTAGGCTCGTCGGCACCAGAAATAGTTGGAGGAGAGCCGGAGATGTCAAATACAGCATCGCAGCGACCGGTGCGTGCGGCACGCAGCTTCCTCTACGTGCCGGGCGACCAGCCCGACATGATCGAGAAAGCACTCCATCGAGGCGCTGATGGTGTCATCTTCGATCTCGAGGATGCAGTCAGATCCGACATGAAACTCACCGCACGACAGACCGTGGCAGGCTGGCTGGCACGGAATCCAGACCCAGAATCGCCGGTGTGGGTTCGGATCAATGCGAAGAGCGACCTCCTCGCTGCCGACCTCGAAGCGGTCGCACAGAAGGGCCTCACCGGCGTCTATCTGCCGAAGGTATCGGCGCCGAGCGATGTTGAAAGCCTTGCCCTGCGACTCGATGATCTCGAGCGAGCATCACACATCGCCCAGGGATCGATTCGCATCGCTGCGCTCCTAGAAACAGCAGATGGAATCCTTGATGCCCGCTCCATCGCCCGATCGCCGAGGATGTCGCACCTGTCGGTCGGTGAGGCGGATCTCGCTGCCGAACTCGGGATGCATCCATCGCCCGACGGCCACGAGATGGATCCGATCCGCATGAACGTCGTGCTGGCCTCGGCCTCCGCTGGCTTGAACCCTCCGATCGGGCCGGTGCTCACCGCGTTCAACGATCTTACGATGCTCGAATCAACCTCTCTCGCCCTCTTCCGGATGGGATACGGCGGCCGGACCGCTGTGCATCCGAGCCAGATACCGGTGATCAACACGGCGTTCTCCCCCACCAAAGAGGATGTCGAGCGAGCCACTGAGGTCATCAGTCGCTTCGATGAAGCTGCACGGCATGGACACGCCGTCACCATCGACATCGACGGAGCACTCATCGACGAGGCGATCGTTCGCCGCGCCAGACGCACCATCGCGACACATGAAAGGTCGAACCATGGACATTGATCGCACGACCGAGGGAATCAAAGCGATCCTCGGATATGACATCATCGATGGCATTTCGATCGAGGAGTACGAGCGGTGGATCTGGGATGTCCACGTACCGGACCTGCTGGCTAACCCCTTCCTCGATCGCCTCGTGTTCAACACGGTGATCCGACCGATAACCGCGACCAGTTCCGGTTCGGAGACCGCCCCTGAGGCGACCACGTTCTACCGAATCGCCGAACTACATTTCAAGGATCTCAGCTCCTACGACAGTTACCTCGAGTGGTTCGAGATCAACCCGATCCCGCCTGAGCGGGGCCCCGCAGGCCGAACGGCGTTCGGGTTCTACGTCCTCACCGATTCGGTGCAGGCCGTTCGAACGTAGCTGTCAAGATCCGGTAGCCGTCGCACAGCTACCAGAACTCGACACTCGCGGACCAAATGCAGACCAGAATCCAACGCAAAGAGGCCGCCTCGGTATGTCCCAGCGGTGGACACTGGTGGACTCGCCAATGACCCCTGCCCTGTCGAAGCATTCCACACCAATGACGGACCTTGAACGGGAACCTGGCAGCCATCAAGGCGTCGTCCTCGCCCTGCTTCCGCTTCCCCGCCCCAGCCTCACCCCCATAATTGATGAACTGCCTGCGAAGGATCTGAGCGTGGATTCAGACTCGCTCGTCGTCGCCATTGGTGTGCACATAGAAGTCGGCTTCGCGTCGGGTACGACGTTCGCCGACGCGGCCACGGTACCGGTCGATGACGCTACGCAGACGAATGAGGCGTGGGAATCTGTTTGCGGCGGCGACAGGTCCGTCGCGACCGCTCGACGGGGCCTCCGACTCGGCTGGTGGGTATCGAAACAGGTCGTCCCAGCGGCGATCGAGCAGTACGAGGGACTCGTGCAGTGGCAGCGCCTGCATCGTGATGTCGCCCTCGATTACTTCCAAACGACGCAGCTTGGCGACTGCGTCGGCAACCTCGAAGTCGATGTCGCCGTGCCCGTCGTCTCGTAACCATGTCTCGACTTCGGTGTCGAGCTCTGATGCGGTGAGGCCGCCAGACGACGCGAGCAAGAAGCGGTATGCGAGAAGCACTTCTGCGACCTCCTGCTGCTCGGCGGACGACAAGAGGGTGTGGAATACTCCCGGACCGGCGCCGAGGGTGCGGAAGTAGAGGGCCTCGGTGAGGGTCTTGAGATACTCGAGGCGGCGGTTCTTCAGCTTGGTCCATTGGCGAAACACGAAACTTCCGAGGGTGACGGCACCAATGACGAGGATGACCAGAGCCGTCTGATCGATTTTGGGCTGCTCGTCGCGGAACCCGAGCCATGCCCCAACCATCAGGAAGATGAGTCCGAGAGTGGGTAGGAGTTTCGTGGCCAATACGGCAAGACCCGTAGCCACCGCAGGCACCCCGATGTAGAGGGAGTCGATCAGCCTGAGACCTACACGGGTAGAGGGCAACAACATCTCGATATCGGCCCGCGGCACGTTCTGAAACTGGCGGAGCGATATGTGCCCGGGAACGAGATTTCGCTTCGCCGGATCGATCTCGCGCCCATCGAACCAACTCTGAGACTTCACCCGCGTGTACACCACCACCCGGTCATCGATAGTGATCGCCCGTTCTCCAGACCGCAGCCCCATCCACTTCGGAACCTCGACGGTCGTCATCTGACTGCCACGTCGGTAGATGAGCAACTCGTCGTAATCGTCGAGGTCGACCTCGAGCCGCAGGGGGATCAATGACTCATTTGCGAGGGCGTAATCGAGCTCAGCCGCTGAGACAGGGACGTAATTCGCGCCGTCGAGTAGGCCCGTGAGTTCGGCAACCACAACGGCCGCCGCGTCGGAGTCGTCGCCGACTCGCTCCCAAGCCTCGAGGACAAGCTGCTCCCGGTCGTGGAACTCGTAGTGATACAGAGCCGACGTCAGCCGGCTGAAGGCGCGGAACTGCTCCGCACCATTGTGATCCTCAGGCCACGGTAGGCCACACAGGCCCGACGTGAGCTGCCCGACCCGTTGAGGTATGAACCGTTCCCGATGCGCCATGACACACAGGGTAGGAAACAGGAACCAGCACCGTCAGGGGTGAACCACGGGTAGACGCGTTGCCCAAGGCAGTCGTCGAGTGGTCGGGGCCAACCGTTCGCGGTGGGAGTCACACGGACGATGTCAACGTGCCATTCTGCTCGGGCCCCGTTTCTGGAACCGCCCACTCGAACGGGCCCACCCACGGCACGCTGTAGAAACTCTCACACTTTGGGCAGAACCAGTGCGGGCCTCGTAGCGGTCCTCGCTGGCGCACTTTCGGGAGCAGACCAGGACTGAGTCCACCAAACCATACGTTCTTTGATATACGAGATTCAATATTCTCGGTCTGTTGCGACCGATCGCCATCTACATCGAATGCGACCAGCAGGCTACGCAGCAACGAAGGTCGAGACTGGCAACTCATCCTCCACCGGGAGCGCCATGATGAACGACAATGCGTGCCGAGAACACAGCGCACGATTGTTCTTGTCAAATGTCAGCGCAGGACGGTCACATTCGGCGCAGGTCTTGTTATAGATGTGTTCGGGTGTGGTGTCCATAGTTGTGATATCGGCAACAGTGAATCTGTCCTCAAGACACAAACCCCTGCTGCACAGATGACTAGACACCAGCAGGCTGCAAGAACATGTCCCTGTGCAGACAGGGAAAAACTGTCCTGTCACCCAACGCCCACCGGGTAGAACTGGCCAGCTCTCAGCGGCAACGATCTGTCGAGCAGCTGTGCCCAATCGATCTCATTGCTCGGCACGTCGTTTAACGCCGCGCCTGCCCAAACGGCGAGTCCATGAGGAAGGGATGGATCGTTAGTCACACCTGAGCGAGCGTAAAGCAGACAATGACCCGATCGCCGTTGCGCTCTTCGTATCGCCAAGTGACCCGATACACGCCTCCGCTGAGTCGGATCTCGGCGGTAGCCCAAAGTTCGATCCCTGTTCCCGGAATCTGCAACCGAGTCTTTCGCATGTCGGCTTCGGCGTGTCTCATCGCAAGTCGCTGAAGAAGGCGATCCACGTCTCTGCTGTCGGCATGGGTTCTGATGGCTGAGCGTACGCATCGAAGAAACTCAGGCAGGCCGACAACATCCACAATGCCGACAGTTTGAACGAACGGCTAGTTCAATTCAATGGTGTCAGCCTCGGCTTCGGACTCTTGGCCTGCGCGAATCAAGGACTCCAGGTTGGAGGGATTGGCGAGTATCGACAGCTCAATGTCGGTAACGATCCTCCCGGGTCGGATTATCCACGCAAGATTCTCGCCCTCCACCGGATCGGCAACGAGCGTTCCCCCCTGCTTGAACCCGAGCTTGGTCAGGTACGATCTCCCGCGATCATCGATTGATATGACTTGGCGTTTCGATGCCATATCACGAGGATACCCTATTACCCCTATACGGGCAATAGGGCTCTCAGTCTGCTGCTCCTACAAGGTAGACGGGACGTCCATGTCCGGGTTGAGGTCCCGAAATCACGCCGCCGAAGACCTCAGACAACAATCACGTCAATCAGACCGTTTAGGGTCTCGAAGTCGTCCCCGTTCCGGGTGAAGAGGGGGAGCTCAGCCGAAAGCGCTGCCGCTGCAATCAGGAGATCCACTGCCCGTCCTCCGCGCGCAGTCTGGCCAGCTGCCTTCACCACACCGAAGACCCTGCCATAGGCGCGGACCGCGTCAACATCGAATGGCAAGGGATCGAACGCCGCCTCGGCCCGCTGGAGACGGTCCTGTCGGCGACCCCGCTCATCGGGGTCATCGGTGGCATGGGGGCCGGCTGCCAGTTCCGCCAGCGTGATCGAGCTGATCGCAACTTCGATGGGGAGCTCGGACGCATCGAGCATTTCGAGATCGATGACGACAGAGGTATCGAGGATGCCCCTTGGAACCCTTTGGCTCTCAGCCACGAGCGGTCACGTCTTGGTCTGCGATCCTGTCGAGATCCTCCCGGAAACGTTCGTAGTCGAGGGCCGGTGCAGTACGGAAGAGAGCGACTGCGGCTTCGGCTGGAACGAACCGTTTCCTGTGCAGCGGCGTGAGCTCTCCAACAGGATCACCGTTGCGAGTCACGATGAAGGTCTCGCCCTGGTCGACTCCTCGCATGATCTTCCCGCTCTCGTTCCGGAGCTCTCTCTGGGTAATCTCTCTTGCCATGACCCCACTGTAGCACACCGTGCTACGGTGGCCAAAGGTGTCCATCACACGGTCAGCGCGTGGCGTCGATCACCGTAATTGCAGAGTTCGGCATCTTCGGATCTGCAGAGATCAGCGGCATGTCTTCCACTGTTGCCTGGCCGATCAGTAGCCGATCGATCAAATCACGCTCCCGGCCATCCACAATGGCGACCTCGAGCGCATGGCTCGGCTCAACAGGGAGACTCTTCACTCCGCAAACCCTCATGCGCTCAGGCACGTAGTCATCGGGCGTCTCGGGCAGAGAGAGTTGTCCCTTGCGCACCTTGAGAGCGATCTCCCATGCGCTCGCTGCCGACAGATACAGGTCGTGCTTGTCGTCGCGCAGAATGCCAAGCGTGTGAACACCGAACTTGTGCGGATGGGCCTGCATCCACAGGAACACCTGAGTGTCGAGGAGATATTTCACTGACTCGCCTCTCCCACCTCGGGTACCGCAATGGCGTCGAAGTCCTCGGGTACCTCAACGACGCCGACGTCGGTTCCGAAACGTCGCTGCTCCAGTACACCGATCGCTTCGAGGCGCACGATCGGATCTCCCGATCTCGTAATGACGATCTCCTCGCCGGACATGGCCCGACGCAGGAGCTTGGAGAAGTGCTTCTTCGCTTCGTAGATTCCAATAGTGCTCATGACCGCATCGTGTCGAATCCAGCGTGCCATTTCAAGAGTGTCGTTTCGAGACTTCCGGGCCTCGCCCATGCGGGCCATGCACCGAGATCGGTCGCGCGTACCCCTTGAATCGCGCGCCGCGGTTGTTCACGATGGTGTCATGAAGTTCGTTTCTGTTTCCAGGGCACGCGCAAACCTCTCCGAGCTCATTCGCAGCGTCGAAGCGGGTGAGGAGGTCATCGTCACCCGGGGCGGCGTTCCAGCCATGAAAGTCGTTCGTCCCGACGTCACCGGCCAGCGACGTATCGGTATCGATGCCGGTGTGTTCACCGTTCCCGAATCATTCGATGACCCAATCAACTGGGCGGAACCACAGGCGTCGAACCTGTGAAGAACCTCCTCGACACGAAGGTGTTCCTCTGGAT
>QMQC01000096.1 GCA_003648875.1 Actinomycetota bacterium | reverse complement strand
TCGTGACCCCACCAAGCAGCATGGACCCTCGCCAGGCACATCACCGCAGCCTCGGCATCTGCTGGAGTGCAGCCGTCGACGAATCTCACGGTACGGAGCCGGCTCAGATCCTCCAGCAGCAGCACTGCGGCTCCGGTTCTGGGATCGGCCTCCCCGTAATGGCAGTAGGGAACAGGAAAGTCCCTTCCTGCTGCGATCTCCTTGTAGAACTGGACTTCATGCAGGCTGAACACATGGTCGGGGTCGGGTGGTGAGAACTTTGCGATCACAGAAGAGGGTGCACCTTCGACGTGCTCGGAGTACGAGAGCTCGAGCCGGGCCAATTCCCCCGTCCACCCCTGTTCCTCGCCCACTCGTTCCGATCGGAACGATGTAACGGCCGCGTTGGAACCATGCCCGCCGATACCCAACGCGTCGGTGAGCCACTCCGTCGTAACCGACCGAATACCCTCAGGGATAGCCATGAGCGACCACGCTAGCAATGAGGCGAAAGCTGCCGTTGCATCGCAACGTTCGCAGTCCTCAAATGGCGCTCAGAGCGGTATCCATCGGCATCCAGTTTCTACGAACTGGCGACTTGGGCGTCGGCTAAGCGGCGGTCGCGATGTGTTCACTCTCTTGTTGAAGACCTCTGGCCATGGCGCCGATCCCCTTGCGCATCTGCTTGTCCGTGTAGCCCTTCGCCAGACGGCCAAGGAGGTTGGGCGTGTAGGTGTAATGAAGGGTCAACTCGGTGCCACCACTTTGTGGGGCGATGTTGAAATCTGCCACACCGCCGGAGATCGGAAGCTTGAAGGTTTCATAGAGATTCACGGTCAGGCGCTTGTTCGGCTCGTGTCGATCGACGCGCTCCTTGACGCTGCCAAAGGGTGCGAAGTCGCAGTGTCTCGTGGAGCCCTCGGCAACAGGACCGTCAGAGGTCAGTTCGGAGTCCGTGACGCCAGGACTCCATCGCTGGATGTCTCCGAAGTCGTGGAGCACTTCCCAAACGTTCTCTACAGGCGCATCGATTTGAAGAATGATCGTGAAGTCTGGCAACGGGCGTCCTTTCGTCGTAGCAATGCAAACGCGAGGTGTGCGGTCCGGATTCCGGATAACTGAAAGGGTGCGTTTCGCCTGGTTGGGTAGGATCGGCTGATGTCAGAGATCCAGGTCTGGCCCGAAGGGGTTGAGGTGCCGTTCGAACCAGAGGTCAATCTCCTCGAGATGTTGGTCGACGCGGACATCCCCATTGCCCATCTGTGTGGTGGCAGGGCCAGGTGCTCCACATGCCGAGTGTTCGTCGAGGACGGTCTCTCGAAGCTGTCCGAGCGAACTGTCGAAGAGGTCGCCATGGCGACAAAGCTCGATCTTCCGGATGAGGTCCGACTGGCCTGTCAAACGACATTGTTGGGCTCGGTGAGCTTGAGGAGACTTGTGTTGGACAAGACCGACGAAATGCTCGCCTCCCAACTCGGAAGACCGGCTCTTGTGGGACCCGTCGGGAGGGAAGCCCATGTGGCGGTCCTGTTCGCCGATGTGGTCGGCTACACGAAGATGTCGGACGCGCTGCCCCCCTACGACATAGTGCACCTCCTCAACCGATTCTTCAGTCGGACGCGTGATGTGATCGAAACGAACTCAGGCGTCATAGACAACTACATGGGTGACGCCGTTCTCGCTCTATTCGGCCTCCATGGCGAGCCTGAGCCGGCGCTGTCGGCAGTTCGATCCGGGTTGGGCGTTCTCGAAGTAGCCGGAGAGCTCACTCGCTACATCGAGAGGATCTACGGCATGAGTTTCGGCGTGCGCGTGGGTGTGGATTTCGGTGAAGTCATCTTCGGTCTCATCGGAGCCGGTGAGGCTGCGCGTGAAACGGTGATAGGTGACACCGTAAATGTGGCGAGCCGGCTCGAATCAGCCAACAAGGAAACTGGATCAGCCATGTTGGTCAGCGATGCGATCTACGAGCGCACGCACCATGAAGTCACATTCGGCAGACGTCACGAACTGGATCTACGAGGCAAGGTTGGACGTGTGGTTGCCCATGAAGTCATCGCTGTCGCGAATCCATCGGACCCGAGACCAGGCGCGTGATGCCTGTCGCCTGTTGCATGTAGCCTGCTGGTAGTGGCACCACTCAGCGTTCTCCTCGATCGCTGGCGTCGCGACCTCGACCCACCCCTCCCCGGTCGAGTGGTCGTTGCGCCGTCCGCGCGCGCCTATGTCGTTGCAGCGACGGCGAAACGATTGGCGCGACCTGTCCTTGCGATCGTCGCAGGAGAGCGCGAGGCAGAGGATCTCGTTGAGGACATCTCGATATTCTCCGATGACGTGATCCAACTCCCTGCATGGGAAACACTGCCATTCGAACACGTTTCCCCGAACGTCGTGACGATGGCTGCCCGGGTTGAAGCCAGGCATCGTCTCACACAAGATGCCCCTCTTGTCGTGGTGGCCTCGGTAAGAGCCGCGATCCAGCGACTCTCTCCAACGCCGGTTGAACCGTTGGTTCTCCAGCAAGGCAAGATCTACGACTTCTCAGAAACTGTGGCCAAACTCGTGAGACTCGGATATTCGAGAGTTGACCGTGCTGAGTCCCGAGGTGACGTCGCCGTTAGGGGAGGACTGATCGATGTGTTCCCGCCGACAGCGGACAACCCATACAGATTGGACTTCTGGGGCGACAGACTCGATGAGATCCGCTCGTATTCCGCTGTCTCCCAAAGGTCCGAGGACGCTCTCGAAACGATTTCGATCCATCCGGCGCGTGAGATGATTCTTGACTCCGATCTCGCCGAGCGAGCAAGGGGCCTACTGACCGATGCACCATGGGCCACAGACACCTGGGACCGAATAGTTGAAGGAATCTCCTTCCAGGGGATGGAGTCGTGGCTGCCCTGGCTTGCGCCACGTCGGACGATTCTTGATGAAACAGAGGCGCCCGTGTTCCTGTTCGATCAGGTACGTTGCACTGCAAGGGCAAAGGCTTTGATCGACGAAGAATCCGACCTGGCCGAGGCACTCTCTGACACATGGGGAACAGGGGGACCGGAGGGTGGCGCTCATCCGCCGCTCTATCTCCCTCTCGTCACAGACACGATCTCGGATCGATTGATCGAAGCTCCTCCGCAGTCCTCCGGACCTGGAGATGATGGCTATGAGATCCGGTCGCTCGATGGAGTGCCGGGCGATCCTGAGTCCATCGCGTACGCCATCAACTCGTGGAAAGAACGAGGCGTGGACATCGTTGTGGCAATGGATGGGCAGGCCGCCGCGGACCGCGTTGCATCGGTGCTCGGAGAGCATGGCGCCGATCTCGAGGTGGTTGACCATCTCGACGAGTTACGTCCTGCAATCACGTCCATCGGAATCCATACCGGCTTTGTGTTTCCGGCCCTCGGCTTTGGAGTCGTCGGTGAACGAGAGGTAGCCGGGAGAAGACGGGCGCATCGCACGGCGCGTCGTGGTACCGCCAAACCGGCCCGAGATGTCTTCAGGGACATGACACCGGGCGACTTCATCGTCCACCGACATCATGGGATCGGGCGTTTTACAGGCCTCGTGAACAGAACCATGGCAGGGATCGAGCGTGACTACCTGCTCGTCGAGTACGCGGGAGATGACAAGCTGTACGTCCCGACGGATCAGCTCGCGTCGATCACGAGATACGCGGGTGGCGAGTCGCCCCGCCTCTCCAGGTTGGGTGGCACCGATTGGAGCCAGATCCGAAGCAAGGTTCGCAGCGAGGTAGCCGTCGTTGCTGATCAGGTTGTCGCGCTGCACCGGAAGCGTGCAGAAGCAGATGGTCACTCGTTCTCCTCTGACACGCCGTGGCAGGCCGAGTTCGAGGGTGCCTTCCCGTATGAGGAAACGCCGGACCAGCTCGCAGCAATTGCCGACGTCAAGGCTGATATGCAATCAGACAGTCCCATGGATCGCCTGATCTTCGGTGACGTCGGTTTCGGCAAGACTGAGGTTGCGGTACGGGCGATGTTCAAGGCAGTTCAGGACGGCAAACAGGCAGCGATGTTGGTACCGACGACTCTTCTCGCACAACAGCACCATGCGAACTTCGAGGAGAGATTTGCCCCCTACCCCGTGAGGGTTGAGATGCTGTCGCGCTTTCTGACCCCTAGGCAGCAGAGGGACGTCATCGCAGGCGTCAGCGATGGCTCAGTGGACATCGTCGTTGGGACGCACAGGCTGCTGTCCAAGGACATGGATTTCAAGGCTCTGGGGCTTGTCGTGATCGACGAGGAGCAACGGTTCGGTGTCGCGGCAAAGGATCGGCTCAAGGAACTCAGGGCGAGCGTTGACGTGCTCACCCTCACAGCGACTCCGATTCCGAGGACGCTCGAGATGGCTCTGACCGGTATCAGAGACGTGAGCAACATTCGCACCGCCCCCCAGGACAGGCATCCGATCCTCACCTACGTCGGCCCGTACGATGAGCGTGCGGTCGGGGCGGCGATCCGCAGGGAGATGCTTCGCGAAGGACAGGTGTATGTCGTTCACAACCGCGTGCAATCGATCGATCACGCAGTTGCTGAGCTGAGAGAGCTTGTCCCGGACGCTCGATTCGCGATCGCTCACGGACAGATGTCTGAGGGACAGCTCGAACAGGTCATGTACGACTTCTGGAACCACGAGTACGACGTACTCGTGGCTACGACGATCATCGAATCCGGGCTTGATCTTCCGACCGTGAACACCCTCATCGTCGAACGGGCGGATCGACTCGGCCTTGCCCAGCTGTACCAGCTCAGGGGACGGGTAGGACGCTCGAGTCAGCGAGCATATGCATACCTGTTTCATCCTCTCGACGATCGGCTCACGGATACCGCCTATAGGAGGCTCGAGGCGATCGGTCAGTTCTCAGAGCTCGGAAGTGGCTTTGCGCTTGCCATGCGTGACCTCGAAATACGTGGCGCGGGAAGCATCCTGTCCGAAACCCAGTCAGGGCACATCGCTGCAGTCGGCATCGATCTCTACTCGGAACTCGTGGCCGACGCCGTGAACAAGCTCAAGGGTGAGGATCCGGCCGAAGCCGAGCCGGAACCTGTCCGAATCGACCTGTATGCGGACGCACATCTACCTGATGACTACGTTCCTGGAGTTGAGGCACGCCTTGAGGCATACCGAAGACTCGCCGCCGCGACGGTGGGTGAGGCAGTCGACGATGTTGTCACCGAGTGGGAGGACAGATACGGTCGGCTCCCCGATCGGGCCACGGACCTCATAGACGCTGCAAGGCTGCGCGTCGAGGCACTCCGAATCGGAATCACCGAGGTCGTTCAGAACCGCAGGGAGGTTCGCATCGCCCCGGTGACCCTCAAGACCTCCCAGGAGGTCCGCCTGGCGCGACTCGCCCCGGATGCCCTCCTGCGCGGATCGGTGCTCTATCTCCCACCCCCCGGGGACTCGCCTGCAACGGTGATTACCGAGTTTCTCCGTACAATGTGGCCTGCATCGACAGAATCTGACGGGAATCCATGATCGCCAACAAACTCATTGCTCTGGCCGTTGGAGCAGTAGCGCTCGCAAGCGCGGGGTGCAGCTCACCTGACGTCGCAGCCACAGTCAATGAATCTGAGATCTCCGAGTCATACGTACTGAGCATTCGTGTGGACAACGAGGGCAGGGACACCGTCTCCGCCGAGCGGTTCCGCAACGATCTCTCGAGGTTGATATTCACCGAAGCGATGTTGACAGCGGCTGAGATGGACTTCGGGTTGACCGGCCTGGACACTCCCGAAACGATGGAAGCGTTCGTTGCCACAGCCTCACTCCAGGAAGAAAGCTATCTGTTGACCGTTGTCGATGATCCAGAGCTGAGCGACACAGCTGTCGAGGTTGCCGTCACCCAACTCATCCTCCGATCTGAGGTCAGAAAGGCACTCGCAGCTGACGAGGCGAACCTTCAGGATGTGTGGCAGAACGATCAGGGCCGTCTCATGGAGGTGTGTGTGAGGCACATCCTCATGACCACCGAGAGCGAAGCGGACGATGTGCTCGTCCGGCTTGAAGCCGGCGAGGATTTCGCATCTGTTGCAAACGAGATATCCCTCGACACCGCCTCTCCCGGAGGTGTTCTTCCGTGTCCGGCATCCCCGGCCTTCTACGTCGAACCATTCGCAGCCGCAGTTACCACTGTTCCGGTTGGACAACTCGCCGGTCCGGTGGAAACCCAATTCGGATGGCACATCATCTTCGTGGACTCGAGAGAGTCACCCGCCTCTCTCGATGAACTCGCTGCGGACCCTGTCAGGTGGATTTCGGACGAAACTCTCGACAGCTTCTGGAACCTCTGGCTGAACGAAGTCGTGGAGCTCGCAGACATCACCGTTCGGAGCGACATCGGTATGTGGTATCCGCCTGTCGGCGGCATCCTCCCGCCCCCTCCCTCGCCCTGACGTGGCGATCTCGATCGTCGGCCTCGGACCTGCAGGGCTCAAGCATGTCGATGCCGCGACTGTGACGCTTGTCGGGCAAGCCGAGACGGTCATCGTGCGAACACTTCGCCATCCGGCGGCGTCCGAACTGGCTGAAACTCGCGACATCGTCACATGCGACGACCTCTACGAATTGCACTCAGAATTCGACGATGTCTATGCCGCCATCACCGAACGTGTTCTCGTTGCAGCCTCGGCCGGCTCTGTTGTGTACGCCGTACCTGGGAGTGCAGTGGTCGGCGAGCGGGCGGTGACCCAGATACGTGAGAAGGCGTCCGATGCAGGTTTCGCGGTGTCGGTGGTCCCTGGCCTCTCCTTCCTTGATCTCGCGTATGTTGCGGTCGGCATCGATCCGATCGCCGATGGCCTCCAGATCATTGACGCCAGAGACCTTCCCGACCCGCTTGCGCTCCGTCTGCCGACGATCGTCACGCAACTGGATGCGCAACTCCGGGCAGTTGATGTGTCGCTCGCCCTCACGCGGACGATCGACCCGGCAACAGAGGTCACCGTCCTCGATCGACTTGGCGACCCAGACGAGGTCATCGAAGTCAT
>QMQC01000095.1 GCA_003648875.1 Actinomycetota bacterium | reverse complement strand
GCCCCATGGGGCCGTCGAACTCCCATACACGGCGGTGAAAGAGGCGGTGCTCCCCTGGAAACGCTTCCCGAACGAGGACACGCTTCTCGGCCCGGAGATGCGTTCCACGGGCGAAGTGATGGGAATCGGACCGACCGCTGCGATTGCATACTCCAAGGCACTCAAAGGGGCGGGCCACGCTGTTCCTGACGAGGGGGCAGCGTTCATATCTCTGGCCGACAGGGACAAAGTGACCGGTGTTGAAGCAGCGCAACTTCTCATCGACCTCGGATTCAAGATCTTTGCAACCCATGGTACGGCAGGACATCTCGCTCGCAGCGGAATCCGATCGACACACGTCGACAAGGTGGGGGAGGGCCCATACGACCCGGTTCGCCTCATCGAGGACGGTCGTATCGACCTCATCGTGAACACACCGGTCGGTGGCAAGGCTCGTGGCGATGGGCGGATCATCAGAATGGCCGCGACGAGGCATGGGATTCCGTGTGTGACGACAGCAGAGGGCGGACTTGCCGTTGTGAGGAGCATCGCCGCGGCACGAAGCGAGGAGATAGGCGTCACGAGCCTTCAGGACTTCCACGCATCGGCGGGTTTGCGATGAGCGGTCTTGCGACAAACCTGGGTTCGTACGATCTTTCGTCGCTCCTCATCGGTGCGTCCGGCACCGTGGGATCGGTCGTTGACTTTCGGGAAACCATTGACTTCTCCCTCTACGGCGCAGCACCGGCGAAGTCGGTTTCGCCCGAGGCATGGTCCGGGAGGGAGCCACCCCGGATCGCCCACAGAGATGCCGGCATGCTGAACGGGATCGGCATCCAGAATCCAGGAATCGAAGCGTGGGCCGTTGCCCATGCAGACGCCTTCGTGTCGATCCCCACAGACGTTTGGGGCAGCGTGGTTGCTCACGACCTCGACGGTTTCGCCGAGGTCGCCAACCAGATGTCACTATCGGGTGTTGATGCCATTGAAATCAACCTCTCATGCCCGAACCTCGACGGGAGACCGTTTGCGCTCGATCCGAAGCTATCGGGCGACGTCGTGAGCGCCGTCAGGGCAGCAACGACCCTCCCTATCGGTGCGAAGCTCTCCTCCGATGCCGAGCCGATCATTGCCATTGCCGCGGCCGTCCAGGAGGCCGGCGCCGATTGGGTCGTCGTTGCAAACAGTGTGATGGGATCGAGTATCGATCCGGAGACGAGAAGGCCTGCGCTCAGCGGGCTCATAGGTGGATACTCCGGCGCTCCGATAAGACCGATCGCGATCAAGAGCGTGCTCGAGATCGCAAAGGGAGCTCCAGATCTTCCGATCGTCGGATGTGGTGGAGTCTCCAATGCTGCCCATGTTGTCGAGTTTCTGCTGGCTGGCGCATCAGCGGTTGCCGTCGGGTCGGCTCACTTCAAGACACCCCGTGTCGGCAAGTCGATTACACGCGGCCTGAACAGATACATGAAGCGACACGACATATCCTCGGTGACCGAGCTGATAGGGGCATACGAACCATGGTGAACGAGAACCCGATCATCGTTGCGCTCGACATGGCGACAGCGGAGGAGGCTGTGCAGATGGCCCAGACCGTTGCACCGAGTGTGGGGGCCTTCAAGATCGGCCTCGGATTGCTCCATGGCCCTGGCCCTGGGACCATCGATGCGCTGGTTCGGATCGGCAAGCCCGTCTTCGTCGATGCGAAACTGCACGACATCCCCTCACAGGTCGGTGCTGCAGCCGAACGCCTCGGTAAACACGGTGCACGTTGGATCACCGCTCACGTGAGCGGAGGACGTGAGATGCTCGAGGCTGCGGTTGAAGGTCTCGAGAAGGGCGCGTCAGGAGCAGAGGCAGGCATTCTCGGAGTGTCCGTTCTGACATCGCTTGACAAGACGGATCTCGAGCGGGTCGGTATCCAACGGACGCCTGGACAACTTGTAGGCAAGATGGCCAAAGTAGCGGACCGGGCGGGGTGCGAAGGTCTTGTGTGCTCGCCCCTGGAGCTGAACGTTGTTGCTCAAGCTGCACCCTCGCTCATACGCGTCACGCCCGGAATCAGGCCGGTCGAACGTGACGACGACCAGACGAGAATCGCCACCCCGCGAGACGCGATCGACAAAGGTGCAACGATGCTCGTCATCGGTCGACCGATTACTCGAGCCCCGGATCCCGAGGCAGCTGCGGCCGAGATTCTGCGCGAGATCACACGGGCATCGCGGTCGAGCGAATAGGGTCGCAGTTCTCGTCACGTACCAAGCGCCACCGACCAGCTGCAGGAGGTTCCGACAGAAGGACGAACCGTGATCGACTGCGCTGGAACCCGTCGAAGCAGACTGATGCTGGCGTCCTAGGGTTCCGAGCCTGACACTCGATGCGATAAGGTGTGCAGTATGGAGCTTGCCCTGGTTGTGGTTGCGTTCGGCTTCGGAATCGCAGCCTCCCGGGCGCGTCTCCCGGCCCTTGTCGGTTATTTGGCCGCCGGTTTCGTGCTGCACGCCTTGGGCTTCGAGACCACCGAGGCGATTGAGAACATGTCGGAACTCGGTGTGTACCTACTGCTGTTCGGGATAGGGCTCAAGCTCAAGGTTGGTTTTCTGGCTCGCCCCGAGGTGTGGGGAACCGCCACGATCGGCGTGGCCGCAACCGCAGCCATCGCTGCGGGCGTGATGCTTGCCCTGGGGGTGGTGGGATTGCCGATGGCGGCGAGTCTCGATGTGGGCCAGGCGGCCCTGGTGGGCTTCGCGTTCTCCTTCTCGAGCACTGTCTTTGCGGTCAAGATACTTGAGGAGATGAACGAGTCAGGATCCCTGTCGGGGCGGATAGCCGTTGGAGTGCTCATCGTCCAGGATCTATTCGCAGTCGCATTTCTCACATTCGCGGCAGGAGAGCAGCCGTCCATATGGGCACTTCCAATGATCTTGCTCCTCCTGACAATGCGCCCGGTGTTCGGATGGCTGGTGTCATTGAGCGGACACGGCGAGCTGTTCGTTTTGCTCGGCTTCACACTCGCCGTTGGCATTGGTGCGGGTGGGTTTGGATTGGTGGGACTGAAGCCAGAACTGGGCGCTCTGGCTGCTGGGATCGTGGTGTCGTCGCATCCTCGCGCCGGTGAGATGACCGATCGGCTGCTCGACTTCAAGGACCTGTTCCTCATCGGGTTCTTTCTCTCGATCGGGTTGGCGGGAACACCGCCCCTTGGCTCATATGTCGTCGTGGTGTCGATGCTGGTCCTCATGCCGGTCAGGAGCGCCCTGTTCTTCGTGCTGTTCACGCGATTCCGCCTGAGAACCCGCACAGCGCTCCACTCATCGTTGACCCTGTCCACCTACAGCGAATTCGGTCTGATCGTGGCGGCGGCAAGCCAGGCCAACGGGTATCTTGATCAAGCATGGGTTTCAGCGATAGCGGTCGCGGTAGCGTCATCGTTCGTCTTGGCCGCTGCCGCCAACACGAGCCGGTATCGCCTCTACGGCGCTTTGTCGAATCGGATGGCGCGCCTGGAACGACTCCCGCGCCTGCCGGATGATGCCATCGCTGATAGCGGGAGAGCTCGTGTTGTCGTATTCGGAATGGGAAGGGTCGGAGCGGGTGCATATGACACAATCACAGCGCGTCGCGGCATGGTCGCTGTCGGGGTCGACCGAAGTGCAGAGGTCATCGCGATGCACGAGAGCCTCGGACGCATCGTGGTTCGAGGCGATGCCCTTGACCGAGACTTCTGGGAGCGTCTCCGGCTCAGAAACGATCTCGAGTTGATCGTTCTCGCCATGGATAACCACCCATCGAATCTCCTGTGCGTCGAACGGGCAAGAGAGTTCCTACCGGGAGTCCGAATCGCCGCTATCGCGAGGTACCCGGACCAAGTCCTAGAACTCAGGGACTCCGGTGTGGACGTGGCACGAAACCTGTACGAAGAAGCCGGACAGGGTCTCGCCGAGGACGCGGTCACAGCGATCTGGAATCAGCCGTTCAAACCGAAAGACTCACACTGCTCGGATCAGGAAGAGGAGCTTGACGAATCACAGGAAACTTCTGACGGTCCGTAGGTAGGGTCATGTTCGAATCTGTGAACGGCTTCGCAATTGGAGGGTGTGCTGGCTTCGCACAACATCTGGGAGCGGGCTTGCGGATGACTGTGTCGAGCCTCAAGTCGGGTGTCTCGATATCTGTGGGGCCTTCGCATCACTTCGCTGATACGATGCGCTCCGGAGAGGAGGACGTTTGCTACCAGAGATGACAGACGAACAAAGGGCGGCCGCTCTGAAACGCGCCGGCGAGGCCCGGAGGATACGAGCAGAGATCAAGCACCTGCTCAAGAGTGGCAGTCTCACGTTTCAGGACGTTCTTGACAAGGCTGATGAGGATGACCTTGTGGCCGGCACGAAGATCAAGGCGATCATCGTATCCATGCCGCACATGGGGAAGGTAGGAACAAATCGCCTTCTCGAAGAGATCGGTATCGCGGAGAACCGTACAATCAGAGGCCTCGGTCCGAACCAACGCAAGGCCCTTCTTGAACACTTCTCCTAGCGGTCGACTCATCGTCATATCTGGCCCTTCGGGGGTCGGGAAGACGACCATTGTTGAGTCCATTCTCGAGTCAACGCCCTCGGTATTCTCCGTGTCTGCAACGACGAGGAGCGCGCGCTCGGGGGAAGTCGACGGCGTGGACTATCACTTCGTCGACAGAGGTTCCTTCAAGGCGATGGTCGCCAGTGGCGAGATCCTCGAATGGGCCGAGTACGGTGGCAACCTCTATGGCACGCTCCGTTCGTCGGTACAACCGATCCTCGAGTCTGGGCGGAACGTGATCCTCGACATCGAAAACGAGGGAGCGAAGCAGATCAGGGCAAGCTGTCCGGAAGCTCTCTTGATCTTTGTCGTTCCACCCGATCTCGAGACGCTCGCCGGACGCCTTGCCGGTCGAGGGGACACAGCGCAGAGCGATATGGCCCTGAGGCTTGCCGTGGCGGTGGAACAGATCGCCGAAGCACCTGAGGTCTACGATCACATCGTCGAGAATGCCGACCTCGAACATGCGACCAAGAAGGTTCTCGACATAGTTGGGGCCGAAGGCACGGTTTTCCCCGTACAATGATGTCCTCACTCACCAACGGTACGACCTGAGGAGCCCACTGTCATGATGCTTGAACCGCCTATCGGCGACCTGATAGGGAAGACGAACTCACGCTTCGGTCTCGTCGTGTTGTCCGCGCGCCGTGCTCGGCAGATCAACGCCTATTTCAACGAGCTAGGGGCCGGCTTGGGCGGATACGTACCACCCCAGGTCCACTCGCTCTCGCGCAAGCCGCTCTCGATCGCTCTTGAGGAGATCGTTGAGGACAAGGTCGTCGTCGCTCCGATGGAGGAGTAGCCCATGGCCGGAGGGCGACGTGTCGTCCTTGGCGTGACCGGGGGAGTCGCGGCCTACAAATCCGCATATCTCGCCCGAAGACTCATGGAACGCGGTGCAATTGTTCGCGTCGTCATGACCGAGGCTGCCCAGCAATTCGTCGGAACGGCAACGTTTGCGGCGATCACCGGTACCGAACCTGTGACCTGCCTCTTCGGCGACGAAGACGTTTCGCCTCACACCACTTTGGGTCAGTGGGCAGAAGTCATCGTCATCGCACCGGCTACAGCTTCTACGATTTCGAAGCTCGCGGTGGGTGAATCATCGAATGCGCTCACAGCAACGGTGCTCGCATCGAGGGCACCCGTCGTCGTTGCACCCGCGATGCACACTGAGATGTGGGATCACCCTGCAACGCGTCGCAACGTTGAGACCCTGCGCGGGCATGGATACACCATCGTGGAACCAGAGCCAGGGATTCTCGCTGGTGGCGACGTCGGGATCGGTCGAATGGCAGAGCCTGTCACCATTGCGGACACTGTGGAAGCACTGTTCAGCGCTCCGGATATGGCCGGTCTGAACGTCATGGTGACCGCAGGCGGCACGAGGGAGCCGATAGACCCTGTTCGTTACATAGGCAATCGCTCCTCCGGCAAGATGGGGAACGCCATAGCCGAGGTTGCCGTCGCACGCGGGGCGAAGGTGCTCCTGGTAACCGCAGCGGAGCCCCCGGAGGAAACGGCGATCGAGGTGGTCACTGTGGAGACCGCAGATGAGATGGCTGAAGCCGTGTGGTCGAGAATACCGGAGATGGACGTTGCTGTGATGGCCGCAGCTGTGGCGGACTTCAAGCCTCTGACGACCGGATCCAGCAAGATCCGACGGGCCGAAGGGATCCCCGAGATCGAACTTGTTGAGACACCGGACATACTCAAGGGTGTCCACGAAACCGAGCCGCGTCCGATCATCGTCGGCTTTGCGGCGGAGACAGGATCCTTGGATGCTGCCGTTTCAAAGGCCAAGGCGAAGGGTGTCGACCTGCTTGTCGCCAATGACGTAGCCAAGGAGGGATCCGGATTCGGCTCTGAAACGAACGAGGTGCGGTTCGTATTCGGCGATGGCTCGGTTCGGGATTTCGACCTCATGTCGAAACGCGAGGTTGCATCCGAGATCTGGGATGCAGTGATGAACCTCAGGACCGAGCCCTGACCACTCGAAGCGCGTGCCAGGTGGTTCCGGACATCCCGACTTTCGCAGTTGATGACGGATTCTCCTACCTGATCCCTACCGACGTGACGGTTCGGATCGGCAGCAGGGTCAAAGTGAGAGTTTCGGGGCGCAGGGTCAAGGGATTTGTCACCGCTCTCTTTGAGGCCGATGAAGGGCGAAAACTGCTGCCAATCGATGGCCTGTCAGGTGATGTCGCATCTTTCGATCATGCAATGCTGGACGCTTTGCGATGGGCATCCACGCATTACGTGACACCACTCTCTGTGATGCTGAAGAGAACCATTCCCCCAAATGTGCCGAAACACGTGACGCCCCCGGAAGGCGATGTTCCTGGTGGCCCCATTGTCCACAGCGACGATGACTCCCCGGTATATCGGATCGGAACACCCCCATTCGGTGGCTCGGTCGCAGCCACGATTGAGGAGGTTGCAGGGAGTG
>QMQC01000094.1 GCA_003648875.1 Actinomycetota bacterium | reverse complement strand
CCCCCCACCGAGCCAATGGGATGACTGGGAGGAGTACGACGCTCAGGCATGGCCGGAGCGGGTCAAGAACCGATTCAGGCTCGTTCCGACAACGTGCTTCAACTGTGAGTCTGGGTGCGGCCTGCTGGCATACGTCGACAAGGACTCTGGCGAGATCCGTAGGTTCGAGGGGAATCCCGAGCACCCCGGATCGAGAGGTCGCAATTGTGCAAAAGGTCCCGCAACGATCAACCAGGTGCACGACCCCGAACGGATCCTCCATCCGATGCGAAGGGTCGGCAAGCGAGGAAGCGGGGACTGGGAGCGGGTCACGTGGGAAGAAGCGCTCATTGACATCGGGAGCCGGATGGGCAAAGCCATCCGCGAAGGCCGCAACGACGAGATCATGTATCACGTGGGCCGTCCGGGTGAGGACGGATTCATGGATCGCACCCTCAAGGCCTGGGGAGTCGACGGTCACAACAGCCACACCAACATCTGCAGCTCGAGCGCCCGCATCGGGTACGCACTCTGGTCCGGTTACGACCGACCGTCGGCGGATTTCGCCAATGCCAGATTCATCCTGCTGCTCTCAGCCCACTTGGAGACCGGCCACTACTTCAATCCACACGCACAACGAATCATGGAAGCCAAACAGGCCGGTGCCCAGATAGCTACAGTCGATCCAAGGCTCTCGAACACAGCTTCGATGTCCGACCAATGGCTCTCGTGCTGGCCGGGAACAGAGCCCGCAATGCTGCTTGCGATCGCTCGCCTCCTGCTCGAATGGGATTCTGTCGATCACGACTTCGTCCGCCGTTGGGTCAACTGGGAAGACTCCCTGACCCACAGATACCCCGACAGACCGCTGAATTACAGGTCGTTCATCGATGCGCTCAAGGACGAGTACGCCCGGTACACGCCCGAGTGGGCTGCTGATGAGTGTGGTGTGGAAGCCTCTCAGATAGAGACGGTGGCTCGGTGCATCGCCGATGCAGGCCATGCCTTCTCGTCCCACACGTGGCGTTCGGTCGGATCAGGCAACCTGAGCGGTTGGCAGGGCGCCAGAACGCTCCAGTTCCTCCATGTACTCACAGGTTCGGTCGGCACAAGGGGCGGTTTGTCACCTTCAGGGTGGGTGAAGTTCAAACCGGAGCATTGGAACATGCCGCCGTCACATTCCCGGTGGAATGAACTGTTGTGGCCAAGGGAGTACCCACTTGCCTATCACGAGATGTCCTTCCTGTTGCCCCACTTCCTGAAGGAGGGTCGAGCCAAGCTGGATGTCTACTTCACCCGCGTCTACAACCCGGTTTGGACGAATCCGGACGGATTCTCATGGCTCGAGGTGCTCACGGACGAGGACAAGATCGGACTTCACGTGGCGCTCACCCCGACCTGGTCCGAGACAGCGTGGTATGCCGACTACGTCCTACCGATGGGGGTGGCTGCTGAACGTCATGACACGCACTCATACGAGACGCACTCAACGAAGTGGCTCGGCTTCCGCCAACCGGTCCTCCGTGTCGCAGCTGAACGTGAGGGCAGGGTCGTTGAACGAACCCACGAGACGAACCCAGGAGAGGTGTGGGAGGAAACCGAGTTCTGGATCGACCTGTCATGGAAGGTCGACCCTGACGGCTCGCTCGGCATAAGGAAATGGTTCGAGTCGCCCAACGACCCGAGTCGACCGGTCTCCGTTGACGAGTACTACGGGTGGATGTTTGAGAACTCGGTCCCAGGTCTCCCCGACAAGGCTGCTGCCGAAGGTCTTACGCCGCTCGGATTCATGCGCAAGTACGGCGCGGTCGAGGTCGAAAGAGACGTGTATCAGGTCAATGAACGGCCCACCACCCGGGGTGGTGTCGAGATCGACGGCACGATGCTCCAAGGATTCAAGACCCCGTCCAAGAAGCTTGAGTTCTATTCACAGACAATGGACGACTGGGGATGGCACAACGAGACGATCCCCGGATATCAGAGAACGCATGTGTACTGGCGGGACATGGACATTGCAGGGAGTGAGCGCATCCTGCTACCAATCTTCCGCTTGCCGACACTGATCCACACACGATCAGGAAACGCAAAGTACCTCTACGAGATCAGTCACGGCCATCCACTCTGGATGAACACGACAGATGCAGACGAGCTCGGATTCAAGACAACAGATCTCGTGCGAATCGAGACAGACTCGGGACACTTTGTCATGCGGGTGTGGGCAACCGAAGGCATCAGGCCTGGAGTGGTTGCCGCATCACACCATCTAGGTCGTTGGCGCCAGGACAGCGAGCGCGGAAACGACAGGTGGTCCTCTGCACTTGCCAATATCGAGCAACTCGCCGATGGCAAGTGGAGACTTCGCCAGCTCGGAGGTATCGAGCCCTTCACATCAGACGATCCAGACTCTGAACGTATCTGGTGGAAGGACCCCGGAGTGAACCAGAACCTTGCGTTCCCTGTGCATCCAGATCCGATTTCCGGCATGCACGCCTGGCACCAGAAGGTACGGCTCGTGAAGCCCGAGCCGGGTGACCAGTACGGCGATGTCGTGGTCGACACCAACCGATCGTTTGAGGTCTACAAGGAATGGCTTGCGAAAACCAAGCCGGGCCCAGGTCCGGACGGCCTCCGCCGCCCCCTCCACTTCGATCGCCCCACAAGACCAACCGACGCGACATACGAGATGTAGGTCACACTCCCGGTGCGCCTTCGACGCGCGTCTTCGCCGTCGGGTGAGAAACCATACAAGAGAGCCAGCGAGGCGAATTAGCCCTTCGGTCCGGCGTCGATCACCGACTGATAGACATCCTCAGCGTACTGCCTGAAGTTCACCTCGAACATCCCCGCAAGCTTCGTCGCCTGAGCGTCGTATGCACTCGCATCGTCCCAAGTACCCCTTGGTTGAAGCAGTTCGGTCGGCACACCGGGGACCTCGACGGGAACCATGAGCCCGAAGACCGGATCCTCGATGTATTCGACTTCATCGAGGTCGCCAGCCAGCGCAGCGTTCAGCATCGCCCGGGTGTGTGGAATGCGAATCCGATAGCCAACACCATGTGGACCGCTCGTCCACCCTGTGTTGATCATCCACAGGCCGGGATCGAACTCGTCGATCTTGTCCTCGAGCACGCCCGCGTAATACGACGGAGGCAGCGGGAGAAACGGAGCTCCGAAACACGGTGAGAATGTCGCTGCTGGCTCATTGACACCCCGTTCGGTACCGGCGAGCTTTGCGGTGTAACCGGACATGAAGTAGTAGGACGCCTGGTGCTTCGAGAGTCTTGAGATCGGGGGAAGCACACCAAATGCGTCGGCCGACAGGAATACGATGTTCTCCGGATGGTCGGCAACCCCACTCTTCACCACATTCGGAAGGTGTTGAAGGGGATACGAACAGCGGGTGTTCTCCGTATTGGAGCTGTCGTCCCACTCCACGGTCCGACTCTCCGGGTTCAGAACCACGTTCTCGAGCAGAGTCTCGAACTTGTTAGCGGCCTCGTAGATGAGCGGTTCATCCTCCTTGCTCAGACTGATCGTCTTCGCGTATGACCCGCCCTCGATGTTGAAGATGCCGTCTTCGCCCCAGCCGATTTCATCGTCGCCGACCATGTCGCGGGTCGGGTCGGTGGCGAGCGTCGTCTTCCCTGTGCCAGAGAGACCAAAGATGACAGCAGAATCCCCATCCTTACCCACATTCGCCGATGCGTGCATCGACAAGGCACCGGACTTCGGGAGGAGGTAGTTCATCACGGAGAACACCGACTTCTTCATCTCCCCCATATAGCTCGAGCCACCGATGAGCAATACCTTGTGTACGAAGCTGATGATGATGAACACTTCGCTTCGCGTGCCGTCCCTCTCGGGGATCGCCTTGAAGTTCGGGGCGTGGACGATCGTGAAATCGGGCATGAATGGATCGACGGTGTCGTCAAGCTCGAACGAGCGAGGTAGGCGGAACATGTTTCGACAGAAATGGGCGTGCCACGGGCTCTCGGTAATCGCTCGCACCGCAAGTTGGTGCTCCGGATCGGCCGACGCGTAGACGTCCTGCACATACAGGTCGCGCTGTCCGAGGTATTCGGTTACGCGGTCGTAGATGGCTTCGTACACTTCCGTCTCGATCGGGTGGTTGACGTCGCCCCACCAGATCTCGGACTCCGTCGTCTCTTCACGAACGATGAATTTGTCCTTGGGGCTCCTGCCCGTGTAGGGCACCGTTTCGACAACCAGCGGGCCCTGATGAGCAAGGACACCCTCACCGCTTGCCAGTGTGTGTTCCACAAGCACAGGCGTCGTGAGATCCCAGAAGACCTCCGCTTCTGGATGGATTCCGTGCATGGACAGGTCGCGCATGATGCCTCTCTCGGGTGCTTGGCAGCAGCATACGCATCTGCGAGACCGTCAAGGCAAGCCGCTGGACCCCGGTACGCTTGCCAGCCATGTCACACGAGTTCCTAATGCCAGATATCGGCGAGGGCCTCACAGAGGCAGAGATCATCAGGTGGTTCGTCACGGTCGGCGACTCGGTCGAGACCGACCAGATCCTCGTCGAGGTTGAGACAGCCAAGACTGTCGTCGAGATCCCATCACCGTTTGAGGGCACGATCACGAGCATTTTCGCCACCGAAGGCACCACTATCGAAGTTGGTAGCGTCCTCTTCGTGATCGATGGCGAAGCCACCGAGATCGGCACAGCGAAGAACACACCACCCGCCCCAAGCGCATCCGCGATCGAGCCGGCGACTCCCGCAAACACGGCGGGTTCTGCTGCAGATGGTCTCGGGTTGAGGGCGATGCCGATCGTTCGGAAACTCGCCAAGGAGAGAAACGTCGACCTGTCATCGATCCACGGCACGGGTCCTCGCGGAGACGTCACTCGAGAGGACGTCGAGAACGCAGCAGCGTCAAGAACAGACCCGGGCTTCATCCCGATGACTCGCGTACGAAGGGCGATTGCGCACCACATGGCCGAGTCGTGGAGAACGATCCCACACGTCACAGTCCAAGCGGAGGTCCGGGCAGAGAGGCTCATCGCCGCCCGTTCCTTGCGCGGCGACGCGCTCCATCCGATCGAGATCCTCGTAGCAACGACCGTGCTCCCCCTCCTGGAGCGATACCCCGAGTTCAACGC
This sequence comes from Actinomycetota bacterium, assembly GCA_003648875.1. Lineage (GTDB taxonomy): Bacteria > Actinomycetota > Acidimicrobiia > Spongiisociales > UBA5794 > B3-G11. Next base: position 1,945 of record QMQC01000094.1, on the reverse strand, counting down.
CTCGATGCGCGACGAGTCAGTGACTCGAAACAGCGACTACCACCTCGGGTTCGCGGTCGATACCGAGGCTGGGCTGATGGTGGTGGTGGTCAAGGACGCCGACAAGCTGAGCACGACAGGACTCTCGCAGGAGTTCGAGCGACTCGCCGGGGCCGCTATGAACCGCACGATCACACCAGATGAAGCGACGGGTCAGACATTCACCATCTCGAACATCGGCGCCCTCGGTGGTGGACACGGCACTCCGATAATCCCGCTGGGAACGAGTTCGATCCTGTCGATCGGTCGAGCGAAACAGCAGCCGGTCGTCCAGGACGGCGATCTCGTTGTTGGCCTCATTGCACCCATCGATCTCTCGTACGACCACCGCCTCATCGACGGAGCCCTCGGCCAACGCTTCCTCTCAGACCTCGTTCAGGGCCTCGAGTCCAGCTTCACCTGATACTTCCTTGTTCTGGCGTTATGTGTAGTCGCTGATCGGTGGGCAGGCGCACATGACATTGCGGTCGCCGTACGCATCGTCGATACGACTCACCGGAACCCAATATTTCCACTGGCGCAATCCGGCTACGGGATACGCAGCCTTCTCCCGCGAGAATGCGTGGAACCACTCATCAGCTGTCACATCCTCGGCTGGATACGGGGCGTTACGAAGCACGGATTTCTCCGCCGCCACCACACCGGTTGCCACCTCGTCGATCTCAGCTCTGATCGCGACCATCGCATCGACGAACCGGTCCAGTTCGTACTTCGACTCCGATTCGGTCGGCTCAATCATGAGTGTCCCCGGAACCGGGAACGACATCGTTGGAGCGTGGAAACCATAGTCGATGAGTCGCTTTGCGATATCCACGTTCGTGATACCTGTCTCGACCTCGATCTGGCGAATGTCGATGATGCACTCATGGGCAACAAACCCCATCGGGCCGGTATAGAGCACCGGATAATGCTCACCAAGGAGCTTTGCGAGATAGTTCGCATTGAGCACAGCTACCTCCGTCGACTTCACGAGCCCCTCCGGACCGAGCATCGCGATGTACATCCAAGAGATCGCAAGAACACCTGGGGATCCCCATGGAGCAGAAGACACCGCACCTGCTCCGTCACTGGAACCCACGAGATCAGGAGCAAGGACGTGGCCGGGCAGATACGGGGCGAGGTGCGCCTTCACGCCGATGGGTCCAACTCCGGGGCCGCCGCCTCCGTGTGGGATGGCGAACGTCTTGTGCAAGTTGAGATGACTCACGTCGGAACCGAACGATCCTGGCTCGGCGAGGCCGACCATCGCGTTGAGGTTTGCACCATCGAGGTACACCTGACCGCCGTTGTCGTGCACGATGTCACAGATCGCGATGATCTCTGACTCGAACACGCCGTGCGTGGACGGATAGGTGACCATCATCGCTGCGAGGTTCTCGGCATGCTCGGTCGCTTTCGCCTGGAGATCTGATACATCGATGTTGCCGTCGTTGTCGCACTTGACGACGACAACCGTCATACCCGCCATCACCGCCGACGCTGGGTTCGTCCCGTGCGCAGATGAGGGGATCAAACAGATGTTGCGATGGCCCTCGTTGCGAGACTCGTGGTATCCACGAATGGCGAGCAGTCCGGCGAACTCACCCTGTGCGCCAGAGTTCGGCTGCATCGACACCGCGTCATATCCGGTTATGGATGCAAGCCACGATTCGAGATCGTCGATCAGTTCGAGATACCCGGCGGCCTGATCGATGGGCACGTACGGATGGATTTCTGCGAACTCCGGCCATGTGATCGGTGCCATCTCAGACGAAGCGTTCAGCTTCATCGTGCAGGAACCCAATGGGATCATCGACCGATCGAGCGCGATGTCCTTGTCCTGGAGCCGCCTCAGATACCGAAGCATCTCAGTCTCAGAGCGGTACCTGCGGAATGTGGGATGGTCAAGGAACGAACTCGATCTTTG
>QMQC01000093.1 GCA_003648875.1 Actinomycetota bacterium | reverse complement strand
GCCGCTCAGGGTGTTGAGCAACGCCCGGTCGAGCCGGCTGCAGGGACATCGTTGGTGAGAGACGTCGTTCGTGGTGTGTGCCCGCCGTTGACTTCCGACCGGCCACCGGGGCCGGACATCACGAAGATCGCGCATCTCATCGAATCCGGAGCCTTCACAGATATCGAGGATGGATGATGTCAGATTCGATCAACCCTGCATTCAGATACGGTACGGGACCACGAACCGTCTCAGCTCCTCACGGCGTCGAGCTCAACACCAAGGGATGGCTTCAAGAGGCTGTGCTTCGAGCGTTCCTCAACAATCTCGACCCTGACGTTGCCGAGATCCCCGAGGAGCTGGTCGTCTACGGCGGCAGGGGGAAAGCGGCACGCAACTGGGAAGCGTTCGACGCCATCGTGCGGTCCCTCACCGAACTCGAATCGGATGAAACCCTGCTCGTCCAGTCAGGCAAACCTGTCGGGTGTTTCCGCACCCACGAGATGGCACCGAGGGTGCTGATCGCGAACTCGAACCTCGTACCTGACTGGGCGACCTGGAAGCACTTCTGGGATCTTGAAGATGCGGGGCTCATGATGTACGGGCAGATGACCGCAGGTTCATGGATCTACATCGGGACCCAGGGGATCCTCCAGGGCACGTATCAGACATTTGTTGCGATAGCGGAGAAGCTCTTCGGTGGATCGCTCAAGGGAACGCTCACTCTCACAGCCGGTCTCGGCGGAATGGGAGGTGCCCAACCTCTCGCGATCACTATGAACGACGGCGTCTGTCTCGCCGTCGACGTCGACCCATGGCGAATTCAGAAGCGAATGGACAAGGGGTACGTCGATGAACTCGCCCCGGATCTTGACGCTGCGGTCGACCGTGCGCTGGCAGCCAAGGCTTCTGGCGAGGCTGTCTCGATCGCTGTCGTCGGCAACGCCGCGGACGTGTTTCCCGAGTTGCTCTCTCGCGGCATCGACGTCGACATCGTCACGGACCAGACATCGGCTCACGACCCGCTCAACGGGTATGTCCCCAACGGGTTGACCCTCGTCGAGGCCGACGCTCTGAGAGTCGAGGAGCCTGAGGAGTACATCGTCAGATCAAGAGAGTCGATGGCAACGCACTGTGAGGCGATGGTTGGATTCCAGGATGCGGGTGCAGAGGTCTTCGACTACGGGAACAACCTTCGTGGCGAAGCGATCGAAGGTGGGTACGAGAACGCCTTTGCGTATCCGGGTTTCGTGCCTGCCTACATCAGGGATCTGTTCTGTGAAGGCCTTGGGCCTTTCCGTTGGCTTGCGTTGTCGGGTGACCCCGCAGACATCAAAGCGACAGACGACTCTCTACGCGAACTCTTCCCCGAAAACGAGTCGCTCATGCGTTGGCTGGACATGGCCGAGGAGCAGGTCGAGTTTCAGGGACTCCCTGCTCGGATCTGCTGGCTTGGTTACGGCGAACGACATCGGGCGGGTCTTGCGTTCAACGAGCTTGTGCGTGCAGGCAAGGTGAAGGCCCCGATCGTCATCGGCCGTGACCACCTCGACTCCGGTTCTGTGGCATCTCCCTACCGCGAGACGGAAGCGATGGCCGATGGCTCCGACGCAGTTGCAGACTGGCCGATCCTGAACGCACTCCTGAACACAGCATCAGGTGCAGCGTGGGTTGCCGTTCACCATGGGGGTGGCGTCGGTATCGGGAAGTCGATCCATGCGGGAGCCCAGGTCGTTGCCGATGGCACTGATGAAGCTGCGCTTCGCATCGAGAGGGTCCTCACCAACGATCCGGGGATGGGTGTCATCCGCCATGCCGATGCGGGTTACGATCGGGCGATCGAGGTGGCGCGTGAACGGGGAGTCGCCATCCCCATGCAAGATGACTGACGTCCTCATCACGGATATCGGGCAGCTTGTCACCAACGACGAGAGCCGTGGTGGATTGCTGGGCATCATGGACGGCGCTGCGATAGCGATCGACAGCGGCGATATCCGGTGGGTGGGTCCCGAAGACGACGTGCCCCACGAGTATCGGTCATATGACACGCTCAGAGCCGATGGCGGGGTTGTGCTTCCCGGCTTTGTCGATGCTCACACCCATGCTGTATTCGCTGGAGACCGGTCCCACGAATTCGCGATGCGTCTTGAGGGCGCCACGTATGAACAGATACAAGTTGCTGGTGGCGGCATCTACTCCACGGTGCGGGCAACGAGAGAAGCGTCGCTTGACGAACTCGTCGACGAATCGCTCCCGCGAATCGCAAGAATGCTTGCGTCGGGCACCACGACGATCGAAGTCAAGACCGGATACGGGCTCGATATCGCGACCGAAGTGAAGATGCTCGATGCGATCGACCGTATCCGTGACGTCCTGGCGGTGGACACGATCCCCACTTTCCTTGGCGGCCACGTCGTGGCTCCGGAATTCCTGGACGATCGTGGCTCATATGTGGATCTCGTGGGTGGGGCGATGATGGACGCCGTCGCAGGTCGGGTCGCATACGTCGATGTCTTCTGTGACGATGCAGCATTCACCGTCGGTGAGACTCGTTTGATCGCGCACGCGGCACAAGCAAGGAGCCTCGACGTGAGACTCCACGTTGACCAACTCTCGCACACCGGTGGTGCCGCACTCGCTGCTGAGCTTGGTGCTGTTGCTGCTGACCACCTCGACCATTCAACGGACGAGGACCTTGTCGCCCTCGCGGAGGTTGGCACGGTTGCGGTGCTCCTTCCAGGCGTGTCCTACACGATGCGTGAGCCGGCACCCGATGGCCGTCGTGTGTGGGACGCCGGAGTCACCGTCGCGATTGCCACCGACTGCAATCCGGGCACTTCCTACATCGAGACGATGCCGTTCATCATCTCGATGGCCGCTGTGAATTGCGGCCTCACACCGGACGAGTCGGTGTGGGCAGCAACTCGCGGTGGCGCGCTTGCACTCGGTCTCCACGATCGCGGCGTCGTAGCACCCGGAAAGGTGGCCGACCTCGTTGTACTGGATGCCCCCACACACGAACACCTGACCTATCGACCCGACGGTGATCTTGTTGCTCTGGTCATCAAACGCGGCAACGTCCTTTCGTGACAGAGCACTAGGAGCGGTCATGTCGCCCAGGCACTATTTCGACATCGAATACCCGATTCGCTTCGCCCACCGCGGCAGTCGGGAGTTGTGGCCGGAGAACACGTGGCTTGCGTTCGATGGTGCAGTTGAAGGGCTTGGCTATCGGTACATCGAAACGGATGTTCGGATCACTGCCGACGGCGTTGTCGTTGTCTTCCATGACGACACCTTGGAGCGATGCACGAACGGAGTGGGGAAGGTCAGCGAGTGGCGATGGGAGGATCTTCGACATCTCGATGCCGCCTACAACTTCACACCGGATGGTGAGTCATATCCGCTCCGTGGAACCGGCATCGGCATCCCGAGGCTGGACGACACGTTCGATCGCTATCCCGAGCTCTGCCTGAACATCGACCTCAAAGCGGCGGGTTGCGAGTGGGCGGTTGCAGAGGACATCACGAGGATGGGGAGGGGGGACACTGTTCTCGTCGGCGCGTTCTCAGACAGGCGGATCGCACGGTTCAGGCGGATCACAAAGGGCAGGGTCGCGACATCAGCCGGTCCAAGGGACGCGATCGCCATGTATGCGGCTTCTCGGGTCGGTCGCAGTCTTCCGGCGCGTTGCGATGCCTATCAGCTTCCCCATCGGACAAAGGGATTCGTCGTGGACAGGCGATTGGTCGATGCCGTCCATGCGGCTGGGAAGCAGATTCACCTGTGGACCGTGAACGAAGCGGACGAGATGGCCAGATTCCTTGACATGGGAGTGGACGGGATCATCTCTGACCGGCCTGACATTCTCAACGAGGTCATGGCGGAACGTGAAAGCGCAGAAGGGTGAACTGCGCACGACCCGCGGCCTCACATCGAGGAATCGGGTTCTGATTCCTGTATCTCTCGGTCAGTCGACCCGGTATGGGATCCCGTTCAGCGTGACGAGGCAGTCGATGGCAATGTCCCTGGCGGCGTCGAAGCCGAGGCTTCTGAAGATCTCGTGTGGCACGCCGTTGTGTTGCTGGTAGACCGTGTAGCCATCGGGGTGGTCAAGGACGTACAGGCCGTTCCTCGGTCCTGCCATGTTCCGGCCGAGGGCTCTGAGTGCTTCGTCGTCAGGGACCTGTGCGATCAGGTCGATCCGTTCAACGGTCAGAGCCTCGGCGAAGTCGTCGCCCGTGGTTGCCTGCCGTCCGAGCATCTGTGAAGCCACCCGGCGGGCCTGCTGCTCGATGATGGCCTCGGCCTGTTCCTGGCGCGTGTAGACGGTCATACCATGAACCGTACGCCGAAAACCGTCGACCGTAAACCGTGAACCGCTACTTCGGGTATGGGGGTCGGCCAAGATCTGGGGCTGTGGAAGACCGGTAGTACGAAGTACGTATGACGTAGTACGTCCCGAAGCTCCGCCGATCTCTTCGTCACACCCCGCCCAAATCCGGAAAGTCCGTGAACCCCCTGGCCGTTGCGTTAATGCTTGATCGTGGGTTTGTAGGCCGGTCGATTCTTCTCATACACATCGATCAGTACGGCGTGGGTGAGGGTCAGAGTGATGTCGTCCAGACCGTTGAGCAAGCTGTGCTTCGTGAACGCCTCGATCTCAAAGATGGCAGAGAAGCCGGTCGACTCCACTGACTGGTTCTCGAGGTCGATGCTCACTTCATTGGTCGGATCCTCTGCAACCTCGGTCAATGCGGCGACATCCTCAGCACTCAGCACGATCGGCAGGAGTCCGACCTTGGTGCAGTTGTTGTAGAAGATGTCTGCGAACGATGGCGCAATTATCGCTCTGAATCCCCAGTCAAGGAGAGACCATGGGGCGTGTTCCCTCGAAGACCCCGACCCGAAGTTCGGACCCGCGACGAGTACGACCGCATCCCGGTATGGCAGCTTGTTGAGAACGAAGTCGGGGTCACTTTCTCCTTCGTGGTCAGCAGCCCAGTCGTGGAAGAGGAACTCTCCGAATCCCGTTCGTTCCACTCTCTTGAGGAACTGCTTCGGGATTATCTGGTCCGTGTCGACGTTTGCGAGCGGAAGCGGAGCTGCTCGCCCGACAATGGTGCCTACGGGTTCCATCACGCCATCTTCCTTACATCGACGAAGTGTCCCGAGATCGCAGCAGCAGCGGCCATCTCAGGAGAAACAAGGTGTGTGAGTCCGCCCCGCCCCTGACGTCCTTCGAAATTTCGATTCGAGGTCGAGGCGCATCGTTCACCAGGTAGCAGTACATCAGGGTTCATTGCAAGGCACATCGAGCATCCGGGCTCGCGCCATTCGAGGCCGGCATCGAGAAACACCGTGTGGAGGCCTTCTTGTTCGGCCTGGAGCTTTACGAGGCCGGAGCCCGGCACCACGATCCCTGTGACGGTGGTCGCGATTCGGCGTCCATCGAGGATCGCTGCGGCTGCGCGGAGATCCTCGATGCGGCCATTGGTGCACGACCCGATGAAGACCTTGTCGATCTCAATGTCTGTGATGGCCGTTCCGGCCTCGAGCTGCATGTACTCCAGCGCTCGTGCGGTGGTGTCCCGATCGATTGGATCGCCGTGGTCTCCAGGTGTGGGGATGGATGCTGAGACCGGAAGGGTCTGGCCCGGGTTCGTGCCCCACGAAACGTACGGCTCGAGTCCGGTCGCATCGAGAGTGATCTCTGCATCGAATTCAGCGCCCTCATCTGTGTGTAGATCTCTCCAGGCCGAAACCGCCTCGGACCATTCGTTACCTGTAGGCGCAAGAGGCCGACCCTTCAGGTATTCGAAAGTTGTGTCGTCCGGGGCGATCATTCCCGCCCGGGCGCCGGCTTCGATCGACATGTTGCAGATCGTCATCCGGCCTTCCATCGACAGTTGCTCGATTGCTGCTCCTCGGTACTCGATCACGTATCCCGTTGCCCCTGCTGTGCCGATCTTGGCGATGATCGCAAGGATGATGTCCTTGGCCGTCACCCCGCGCCCCGGATCACCGTTCACGGTCACCGCCATGGACCTTGGTTTCCGTTGCCGGAGCGTTTGTGTGGCAAGGACGTGCTCCACCTCAGAGGTTCCGATACCAAAAGCAAGCGCACCAAAGGCTCCGTGGGTCGCAGTGTGGGAGTCTCCACACACGATGGTCATTCCCGGCTGGGTGGCTCCCTGCTCAGGGCCGATCACATGGACGATGCCCTGCCGAACATCATCGAGACCGAACAGGGCTATTGAGTTCTGCGCAGCGTTCCTCTCGAGCGTTGCGATCTGATTGACGGACAACGGATCAGCGATCGGCTGATCTCTGGCCGTCGTTGGGACTGCGTGGTCTATCGTCGCAAGGGTCAGTTCAGGGCGACGAACGGTTCGACCAGTGAGCCTGAGTGCCTCGAAAGCCTGGGGGGAGGTCACCTCGTGGACGAGGTGGAGGTCGATGTAGATCAGATCAGGGTCAGCATCGCCGGCGTGAACGACGTGACCATCCCACACCTTCTCGAGAAGCGTTCGTTTGGTGGTCATGGTGATCCTTGCCGTGAAGGCGGGAGCGTAGTGAGATCGTGCGCTCTGGTTGAAACGTACCAGTGGGTGGTGCTGTTCTACGCTGGCGTCCGTGCCCTATCTATTCGCCGCTCTCACAATGGTCGTTCTCGTGGCACCCTTCGGTGCGGTCGAGGGCAAGGCCGTGGCCGATGACTCGGGATTGACCGTCGAGATCACCGTCGAGGTCGACCGCACCTTCGAGGCCGTGCTTGTTCGTCCATTCTCCTCGTTCGAAGAACTCCCACCGACAGCGCTGCAGCCAATCGGCAATGACATGTGGGGTGGACTCGTGACCCTCCCGACGGCTGAGGACTGGAACATCGTGTTCGACGGGTTGGAGGCTGGCGGTGAGACATTCCGATCGGATTCCGTGACGTTGACAGAAATCGGTGTCGATCCGTTGGTGGTCGCTGGTGAGCCCGTCCGGCTCCCCGACCGCGCCATCGATACCGCCACCTGGTGGCTCATTGGAGGCATTGCAGCCGCCCTCTCCGCTCTTGCCGCACTTGCCTGGTGGACCTTTG
>QMQC01000092.1 GCA_003648875.1 Actinomycetota bacterium | reverse complement strand
CGGCATCGACATCGTGCTCACATCGGATCCCGCACGTCGATCGAAGATGGTCAGACGGCTCAAGGAGGGGGGTGCGCTCGCGTTGCTCGCGGATCGCGATGTCACAGGAAAAGGCGTTCCCGTCGTCTTCTTCGGTGAGGAGACGACGATGCCCGCGGGGCCTACCGCTCTGGCCGAACTCACGAATTCGGTTCTGATCCCTGTTGCCGCGTACTTCAAGGATGGTCCCGGCTACAGGATAGAGGTCGGAAATCCGATCGAGATTCCTGCCGCTGAAACCCGAGCTGACCGGTTGCGGCTCGGCGCTCAGTTGGTCGCCGACGCTCTTGAGAGCCAGATTCGCAAGCACCCCTCCCAGTGGCATCTGTTCCAACCGAACTGGCCCTCCGATCGTGAACTGGTCCCGAGCACGAAGCCATGAGAGTCGCAATCGTGAGTCCGTACGATCTCGGAGTCCACGGCGGTGTCCAGGATCAGACCATTCGGCTCACGCGGTGGCTTGCGGACCTGGGGCACGATCCTGTACTCATCGGCCCCGGCAAGGAAGGGCCTGTTGGTGCCGTGCTACTCGGTGCGACAACCAAGATCATGGCGAACAGGTCTTCCACGCCGATAGCCATCAACCCAAGAGTTGCAGGACGCCTCAGATCTGCCCTGAGGGGTGTGGACGTCGTTCACATCCACGAGCCCTTGATGCCGATCGTTTCGGCGACGGCAACCGCGATCCGAGGAATTCCTTCGGTGGGAACATTCCACGCCGATCCACCATCGTGGGCACGTTTCGGTTACAGGATGGGGTCCGCGCTGTGGAGAAGGGCGATCCGAAGACTGGACGTTGTCACAACGGTCAGCCACGTATCGGACTCGGCCATTGCTCCATTTGCCTCCGCTCGAGTGATACCGAACGGAATCGATGTCGATGTGTATGGCCTCGAAACGAAGGTGGCCAATCGTGTGGCCTTTCTTGGCCGCGATGACGAGCGCAAAGGTCTCGAGGTGCTCCTTGGAGCCTGGCCAGCCGTCATCGAACGAGTTCCCGATGCACAGCTTCATGTCATTGGGGCCACGAGAGACGAAGAGGTCGGTGGCGTCACTTTTCTTGGAAGAGTCGATGAGAGTGAGAAGATCTCTGAACTCGGTGAAGCCGAGCTGTACTGCGCACCCAATCTTGGTGGTGAGTCCTTCGGCATCGTGGTCGCCGAAGGCATGGCCTCTGGATGCGCTGTTGTTGCATCTGCCATTCCGGCGTTCGTCAGCGTTCTGGGCGATTCTGGGGCGCTCGTCCCTCCGGGTGATCCTGTATCGTTGGCCGCGTGCATCGCGGATCTGCTGACCGACCGCAAGAGGCTCTCGAGGAATCAGCGAGCCGGGCTCGTGGCTGTTGAGCGCTTCGATGGGACTTCGGTAGCTGGCAAGTATGTGGCGGCCTACGAGGACGCTGTGTCTCGACATCGTTCCTGAAGCACGCGATACCTGATGTAGGATTCACATACACGACAAGGGAAGAAGACATGTCTTCGGAATCACCAGAAGTCGGAACTGACAAGGTCAAGCGTGGCCTTGCCGAAATGCTCAAGGGTGGCGTCATCATGGACGTCGTGAACGCAGATCAGGCGAAGGTTGCGGAGGCGGCAGGGGCCTGCGCTGTCATGTCCCTCGAACGAGTTCCCGCCGATATTCGCGCACACGGCGGAGTGGCCCGAATGGCCGATCCCGCACGCGTGGAAGAGATCATCAATGCGGTCTCGATACCCGTCATGGCCAAGTCGCGGATAGGGCACTTCGTCGAAGCTCAGGTGCTCGAATCTCTTGGCGTTGACTACATCGACGAGTCCGAAGTTCTCACGCCTGTGGATACGAACCACATCGACAAACATGCTTTCATTGTCCCATTCGTATGCGGAGCAAAGGACCTGGGCGAAGCCCTCAGACGAATCGCCGAGGGAGCAGCCATGATCCGGACCAAGGGTGAGCCCGGTACCGGGAACGTTGTGGAGGCCGTCAGGCACATGCGCAAGCTGAGCAATCAGATCGCATGGCTCACGACCCTTGGAGCCGACGAATTGATGAATGCCGCAAAGGAGATCGGGGCACCCTATGACCTCGTCAAGGATGTTGCCGCGAGTGGTCTGCTTCCGGTCGTGAACTTCGCCGCCGGCGGAATCGCAACTCCTTCCGACGCAGCACTGATGATGCAGCTTGGGTGCGATGGGATCTTCGTCGGTTCCGGCGTCTTCAAGTCAGATGAGTCCGAAGTGAGAGCTCGGGCGATTGTCGAGGCCACGACGTTCTATCAAGACGCGGCAAGGATCGGAAAGGTCTCACGGAACCTTGGCGAAGCCATGGTTGGAATCGACATCGACGAGCTTTCCCCATCCGAGATGATGCAGAACCGCGGCTCATGACCGTTGGCGTTCTTGCGCTTCAGGGCGACTTCCGGGAGCACCTTGCAATGCTCAGGAAGATCGGTGTGGATGGTGTTGAGGTCCGCGATCCAGGACAACTCGCTGGCATCGACGCTCTCGTGATCCCTGGCGGTGAATCGACCACCATAGGAAGGCTTGCATCGATCTACGGGTTGATCGAGCCGATTCGGAGTCGATGCCTTGCTGGCATGCCCGTCCTGGGAACGTGTGCGGGCATGATCTTTCTCGCATCGTCAACTGCCGAGGGTGATCAACCCCAGCTCGGTTTGTTGGATGCGTGCGTGCGACGCAACGCTTTCGGCAGACAGGTTGCCTCGTTCGAGGCGGACCTTGACGTCGTGGGTCTTGACGCCCAGATGCATGCAGTGTTCATCAGGGCACCCTGGATGGAGAAGATCGGCGCAGATGTTGAGGTGCTTGCCTCTGTGATGGATGATCGTGGTGTCTCACATCCGGTGTTGGTGCAACAGGGTCGCATTCTCGCGACCTCCTTCCATCCTGAGCTCACCGCTGATACGCGTCTGCACGAAATGCTGGTTGCGCTGATAGAGCAGGCGTGAGGAGACATCATGGCCGGACATTCAAAATGGGCGAACATCAAGCATCGCAAGGGTAGACAAGACGCCAAACGCGGAAAGCTGTTCGCAAAGCTCATCAAGGGAATCGAGTCTGCAGCTCGTACCGGCGGGCCCGATGTTGATTCGAACCCAACGCTCGCCACCGCGATCCAGAAGGCGAAGGACAACTCCGTCCCCAAGGACAACATTGAGCGGGCTGTTGCTCGAGGTTCCGGCGATGTTGACGGCGTTCACTATCTCGAGGCCTTCTACGAGGGATACGCCCCCGGCGGTGTTGCTCTCTATGTGCAGATCCTGACGGACAACCGGAACAGGGCGGCCTCAGACGTTCGCTCAACCTTCTCGAAGAACGGCGGTAGCCTCGGCGAGCCGGGCTCGGTGGGCTATCTCTTCGAGCAGAAGGGATACATCCTTGCGACGGGGGATGAAGACACAGTGCTGATGGCTGCGCTCGACGGTGGAGCCGAAGACGTCAGGCTGGAGGGTGGTCAATGGGAAGTCGTCTGTTCACCCGGCGATCTACAGCGGGTTCGAGCGGAACTCGAAGACGCAGGGATACAGATCGACTCAGGCGACGTCACATATCTGCCGTCAACCTCGATCCCCGTGGATGAGTCGTCTGCCCCCAAAGTCCTTCGCCTCGTGGATGCTCTCGAAGACCTCGATGATGTCCAAGCGGTGTACGCGAACTTCGATATTTCAGATGAGGTTCTCGCTTCGCTCGAGTAGGGCACATGCAGGACATCGGGCTCCGGGAGAGAAGCGTCCTTGATTCTTGAGACACGGAGTGCTTGGCCTAGCCGGGCATCCCATGTATCCTCGAACACATGTTCGTTCTAGGAATCGACCCCGGCCTCACGCGCACCGGATACGGCATCATCGAAACCGGCGGTGGAAGAGACCGTGCGGTTGCTGCCGGTGTGATTCGAACCGACCCAGGGCTCCCGGTGGCACAGAGACTTGTGGAGCTTCGGAGTGACCTCGAATCGATCGTCTCGGAGCACAGGATCGATGCAGCGGCCGTCGAGCAGGTATTCGTCAACCGAAATCGCAACACAGGAATTGCCGTGGCCATGGCGTCTGGGGTGATCATGGAAGTCATTGCGAAACGGGGTATCGAGGTACATGAATACACACCATCGCAAATGAAGCTGGCTGTCACCGGATCAGGCTCGGCGGACAAGCAGCAGGTGAGTGCGGTGGTCTCCATGAGGTTGGGACTCAAGGACGTCGGCGGACCGGCTGATGTGGCAGATGCACTTGGCATCGCGATGTGTCATGCCCAGCACCGACCAATGCGGGAAATGGGTGTATCGACGTGATCGGAAGACTCCGCGGCGTCATCGTTGATCGAGGGCTGGACGCGATAGTTCTCGAGGTCGGTGGTGTCGGCTATCTCGTCGCGGTAACGCCTCGCACGTTGAGTGATCTGCCCGGCGTCGGCGAAGAAGTCGTGCTTCATACACACCTCCATGTCCGTGAGGATCAACTTGCCCTGTTTGGTTTCGGCACAACGAGCGACAAGGAGCTCTTTGGGATGCTGCTCGGCGTGTCCGGAGTCGGTCCGAAGGTCGCGATGGCGATACTTGCGACGATGACCTACGAGCAGCTGAGTGTCGTCGTGGCCTCAGACGACGTTCCTGCCCTCACCGCGGTACCCGGCATTGGTAAGCGAAGTGCGCAGAAGCTTCTGCTCGAGCTGAAACCCAAGATGGATGTTCTAGGCGATGTATCAACAGTGACCGGCGCGATCGGAGAAGTGCGTGAAGCGCTCGAAGGGCTTGGCTACGGCGCAGATGAGATACTAGGTACGCTCGCAGACATGCCAAGTGATCTCCCAATCGAGGAGTTGCTGAAGCGTTCGCTGCAACGGCTCGGCAAGGCTGGCGTCTGATGCGGGAGGAAGGCTTGCTCGCGACTGCTCAGACGCCTGATGAGATCGAGGCCGAAATCGGGTTGAGGCCGAAGCGTCTTGATGAGTTCGTGGGACAAGAAGATCTCAAGGAACGTCTTTCGATACTCATCGAGGCTGCGTCGGCCCGCGGCGAATCGGTTGACCACCTCTTGTTCTCAGGACCTCCGGGTCTCGGGAAGACAAGCCTGGCGGCGATCGTCGCAAATGAAATGGGTGCCTCATTTCGTTCAACTTCCGGGCCCGCCCTCGACAGACCTGGGGACCTCGCAGCAGTGATCACGAACCTCGATCACGGCGACGTTCTCTTCATCGACGAGATACACAGGCTTCCCCGCCAGGTCGAGGAGGTGATGTATCCAGCCATGGAGGATGGCCAGCTCGACATCGTCGTGGGCAAGGGACCAGCGGCCCGATCGATCAAGATCGATCTGCCAGCGTTCACGCTTGTCGGTGCAACAACGAGAGTCGGTCGTGTAGCACCACCACTGAGGGACCGCTTCGGCTACCTTGCCAGGCTCGACTACTACGGAGCAACGGAGCTCGCCGCGATAGTCGCCCGCTCGGCGCATCTTCTCGATACGCAGGCGACTCCTGATGGTTGTGACACGATCGCAAAGAGGTCGCGTGGGACCCCGCGCATCGCCAACCGCCTCCTGAGGAGGGTGAGGGACTTCGCAACGGTACGGGCAAACGGGCTGGTAGATGCTGAGACCGCGGATGCGGCTCTTGAGCTTTTCGAAGTCGATCGGGCCGGACTCGACAAGGTGGACAGAGCGATCCTCGCTGCGATCATCGAAAAATTCGGCGGCGGCCCCGTCGGTCTTTCCACGTTGGCGATCGCGGTAGGGGAGGACCAGGAAACAGTGGAAGACGCGTACGAACCGTTCCTGATCCTCGAGGGGCTCATCCAGCGAACGCCGAGAGGTCGGATCGCGACACAGAGGGCTTTTGCGCATCTCGGCATTGAGCCACCTGGCGATGATGGGCAGGGAAGATTGATCCCCCCGCCGTAGCCTCTCGTCATGCTCATCGGCGACTTCGACTACGAGCTCCCGGGAGCTGCCATTGCCCAATCGGCGATTGAGCCGCGTCATGATTCGCGTCTGCTCCTGGCTTCGGGTCTGACAGAGATTCCCTTTCACCAGATGGCGAGTCTGTTCAGGGCCGGAGACCTGCTCGTGGTGAATCGCACGAAGGTGCGTGCAGCGAGACTCATCGGGTCAAGAGTGCCGACGGGAGGCAGGTCCGAGCTCCTGCTCACCAAGAGGATTGATCCGCATCGGTGGGAGGCGCTCGTGCGGCCCGCCAAGAGGATGACCAAGGGCACGATCATCGACTGCGAGGACATCACAGTCGAACTGCTCTCGGATCCCGTCGAGGGAGTTGCCACATTGGGTCTCACCTCGACACGGGACATCGAGGATGCGATCGCTCGGGTAGGCGAGATACCTCTACCGCCCTATTTCCACGGATCGCTCGATTCTCCGGATCGATACCAGACGCTGTTCGCCACGAGAATCGGTTCTTCTGCCGCCCCGACTGCTGCACTGCATTTCACGGATGACGTGGTGAGTGGGCTTGCCGATAAGGGCGTGAGGATCGCTGAGGTCGAACTCGAGGTCGGTTTGGACACATTCAGACCGATGGGCGATGGACTTGTTGAAGATCACTTGATCCACTCCGAGCGTGTGGTGGTCGACGCGTCAGCTGTGGCTGCCGTAGATCGGGTCAGAGCGACGGGTGGCAGGGTGATTGCAGTCGGAACGACTGTCGTGCGTACGCTGGAGACCGCAGCAACTGGTGATGGAAGAATCAGACCCTTGGAGGGGGAGACCGATCTATTCATCACACCCGGTTACCGTTTCTCCGTGGTTGACGGCGTCCTTACGAACTTCCATGCTCCGCGAACGACGCTCATCGTGATGATCGCGGCGATGCTCGGAGACCGATGGCGCGAGGTCTATGACCACGCGCTCGAGGAACGATTCAGGTTCCTGTCTTTCGGGGACGCGATGTATATCGAGATCAAGAAATGACCGGGCCGGTTTCATGGGTCAGGTCTGCGGCGGACGGCGCAGCACGGTCTGGTGTTATGTCCACGCCCCACGGTGCGGTCGAAACTCCGGGCTTCATGGCTGTGGGGACGAGGGCGACGGTCAAGACCCTCGATACCGTGGATCTCGAGGG
>QMQC01000091.1 GCA_003648875.1 Actinomycetota bacterium | reverse complement strand
GGGTGAACATGGTCGCGGCGTGCCGGCAGATATGGCATGGACACCGATCGTCACGGGTATCCAGGTGATGATCGATGCCGCCAACGCAATGGTGACCGTACCCGGCCACTTCGGATCCTTCGGTCACGATTACCGGGCCGACATGGCTCGCATGGTGCTCCAAGGTCTCGATCTTCCTTCTGCCACAGAGGACCAGATCGTTGCGGTCGAGAATGCGTTGGTCGAGCTCGAGATCGGCAGATCCGAACGCATCAAGGCGGCCAAGGAAGAGCAGGCCCCTGCCCCACCGAGCCGTGTGGTCAGGGGTGAGCGTGTCGAAGGCGGTATACCGCTCGCTGGTGATCGGACCTCAGGAGCACAGTGGCTTCGCTCGCTTGCCCGCACTTCTGGAGTTCCGGATGGAGATATCCAGTAGCGGCCGTCAGCCGCCGTCCGCCGCTAGCCTCGCGCGCCATGGAACCTGCAGAACTTCGCGACGCTGTTGTCGACCTTCGCTCCCGTCTTGAAGATGCGCGGACCTTCCTCGATGTCGAGGGCAAGGAGTCCGAACTCGCCGAACTACGGCAGAAGGCTTCCGCTCCAGATCTGTGGGACGATCAGGACAACGCCAGGGCAGTCACGTCCCGCCTTGCCCGCCATGAGGGCACGATCAAGCTTGTGACAGACCTCGAGGAATCCATCGAGGATGTCGGGGTGCTTCTCGAGCTAGCTCTCGAGGAGGGTGACAACGAATCGCTTGCCGAAGTTGAAGCAGAGCTTGACTCGCTGACGAGCGCGCTTTCGATACTCGAGAGGGAGTCCCTCTTCTTCGGTGAGTACGACGGCAGCGCAGCGATCATGTCGATCAACGCCGGGGCAGGGGGGGTTGATGCCCAGGACTGGGCCGAGATGCTGCTTCGGATGTACACCCGCTACCTCGAACGATCTTCCATGTCCTTCGAGGTCGATGAGTATCAGGAAGGCGAGGAGGCCGGCATCAAGTCGGTGACGCTCACGATCAGGGGAGACAATGCCTACGGCACGTTCGAATCCGAGCGCGGCACCCACCGTCTTGTTCGCATCAGCCCTTTCGACTCCGCGGCCCGTCGTCACACGGCGTTTGCCGGGGTCGACGTCATTCCTCAGGTCGATATCGCTGAGATCGAGATCGATACGGAAGACCTTCGCATCGACACCTACCGAGCATCCGGCGCCGGTGGTCAGCACATCAACAAGACGGACTCAGCCGTCCGCATCACCCACGAACCGACGGGAATCGTGGTGTCGTGCCAGGCCGAGCGGTCCCAGATGCAGAACAAGGCGCGCGCGATGCAACTTCTTGCGGCGCGCCTCGCCGAGAAGGCCCGCCAGGATCAGGCGGCCGAGGTAGCTGCGATCCGTGGAGATCAACACGAAGCCGGGTGGGGGAGACAGATTCGATCCTACGTCATGCAGCCGTATCAGATGGTCAAGGATCTTCGCACCGACTTTGAGATCGGGAACATCCAGGGTGTCCTCGACGGCGACATCGATGGACTTGTTGACTCTTATCTGCAGTGGCGCCGCGCCGAGATGTACGAGGCCTGACGGCTACGCCGTCGTGGTACGTATTGCGTAATACGTACGAGGCCTGGCGGCAGGTTCCCGACTGGAATGCACGGTGTTATCGAGATCTCCCAGTATCCTCGCCCGTGGCTGAAGACAGGGCCACGAAACAGCCAACACTGAGTTCCTTTCATGATCAAGCTTGAAAACGTAACCAAGGTGTATCCGGGCGGCACAGTTGCTGTCAAGGATGCCACCCTCGATATCGCCAAGGGCGAGTTCGTCTTCCTCGTGGGGGCGTCAGGGTCGGGGAAGTCCACGATCATCAGGATGATCATGCGGGAAGAGTTGCCAACCAACGGTGATCTCTGGATCGCAGGGAAGCACGCCAATGAGCTTCCGAGCTGGAAGGTGCCTTATCTTCGTCGTTCGATCGGCACGGTGTTCCAGGACTTCAAGCTTCTCCCAACCAAGACGGTGTACGAGAACGTTGCATTTGCAATGGAGGTGACCGCAAAACACCGTTCCGTCATTCGCAACCAGGTTCCCCAGGTCCTGAAGCTCGTGGGTCTCTCCGACATGGCAGACCGACTTCCGCGCCAGCTCTCCGGTGGTGAACAGCAGCGCGTCGCGGTTGCGCGGGCCTTCGTGAACCGTCCCCTCATTCTTCTCGCTGATGAGCCGACAGGGAACCTCGACCCTGCCACGTCAGTCGGTATCATGCGCATCCTCGACCGCATCAACCGCACAGGGACGACCGTGGTAATGGCCACACACGACCATGCGATCGTCGATGCCATGCAACGAAGGGTTGTCGAGCTCGATCGAGGCCGAATCTCGCGTGACGAGTCGCGCGGCATCTACGAGACACGCCAGACACCTGTGATCGAAGATTCGGTGGCTGGAGAGATTCCTGCGACGCAACCCGAAGCCGAATCCGCAGATGAGGTGCCTGAAGTGACGGTCGATGAGGCAGTCGGAGGCGGGCCAGAGGAAGTCCTTACGCAAGATACCGGCGATGAGGCCAAGGCATGACGAGCCTCAGCTACATCTTCAAGGAAGCCTTCAACAACCTCGGTCGGAATGCGCTCGTGGTTCTTGGAGCGATCCTTGCGGTGTTCATCTCGCTGACACTCACCTTCGGAACGCTGGTGTTTGGTGAGGTTGTGCGTGTCAATACGCTGCAGTGGGCCAAAGACGTGCGCGTGATAGCTTTTCTCCAGGACGACATGACGCCGGAGGCGACAGCCGAGCTCCAGAACGAGGTCGCCTCATGGCCCCAGGTCGCCGACGTTTCGTATGTATCGAAGCCCGAAGCATTCGAAGAGGCAGTCATCATGTTCTCGAGCAACGAGGCGATGCTTCGGACACTGGAGGAGAGCCCTGACCTCCTTCCAGCTTCGCTCCGCGTTCAGCCCGTGGATCCGGAGGACTATGAACGGATCGTGATTCGCCTCGAGTCGACACCAGGGGTCCATCAGGTCGAGTCAGCCGGCGATGCCATCGATGCAATGATCGCATTGCGCGATGGGCTCCAGATCATGTTCTGGCTGCTTGCGGTCGCTCTGGGTGTCGCTGCGGTTGCTTTGATCGCCAATACCATCCACATGGCGATCTATGCTCGCCGTGAGGAGATCGAGATCATGAGACTCGTTGGTGCGAGCAATTGGTTCGTGCGTACGCCTTTCCTCATAGAAGGGGCGATGGAAGGGCTCATTGGTGGCGCGCTTGCGGTCACCTTCATCGTCGTTGCACAGCAGCTTGCTGTGGATCGACTGTCCGATCTCCCTGATTGGATCAATCTTGCGATCCAGAACGATTTCATCCTTCGGCGGGGCGCGCTGGTCCTGCTGTTCGGTGTTGTTGCCGGCCTTGTCGGTAGCTCATTGAGCCTTGCAGTCCATCGCACCCTGCGCTCGTGATTCGCCGCGTCCTATTCCTCGCGCTCGGCATCCTGGTTGTGGGCTCCCTCGCGGGCCCAGCAGTCGGAAACTCACTTGACGAAGACCTCAAAGAGATTCGCCAGTCGATTCTCGCCATCACCGCTCGAATCGATGATGGCGCAGCAGAGCGTTCAATCCTCGCCCAAGACGCCCTGCTCGCCCAAGGAAAGCTTGACGCCGCCGAAATGGGGGTCGCCGTTGTCAAGGCGAAACTGACGCGGGTCTCAATCGAGCACGATGAGCGCTCGGTTATTCTCGAGGGCGTTCGGGCTGAACTCGCTGAGCGTTTGTCAGCCCTGTCGATCATCCGTGCCGATCGCGATGCTGCGTTTGGCGACGCAAAGGCTTCCGTCCTCCAGGCCTATATGAGCGGAGGTGCGGCTCAGCCCTCGATCGCGTTCTCGGCGACCGTCGTCTCAGAGTTCTCGGTCGGCGTTGCGTATGTCGAGGTGCTCACGGGCCACCGCACCGACGCCGCCGATCGCTATGCAGACATCGTTGTGAGACAGGAAGCCGAAGAGGCAGAGATCAAGGCCGTGGAAGCGTCGGTGTCGAGAGAAGTTGAGGCTCTCGAAGGAACAGCAGCCGAGATCGATGCGACCAGACTCGACCTCGAACTCAAGCGATCGGACCTTGCGGCGGAGTATGAGGACCAGCTCGAACTCCTCGCCCAGATCGAGATCGAGATCGCTGAATTCGACGGTGAACTCACAGCACTCGAACGTGAGGAAGCTTCGATCAGATCCAAGATCCGCGCTGCATCTCAGCCGACCGGAACGAAGCCGGGTCAGCTGTTACGGCCCATTCCGGGGAGAATCGAGTCCACCTTCGGTCCGCGCGTCCACCCGATCTACGGAAATGTCAGGATGCACAACGGTCTCGACATGGATGGGTCCACCGGCGACCCGATACGCGCCAGCGCTGGGGGAACTGTCATCCTGGTCGGGGTGAAGGGCGGCTATGGCAACACGGTGATGATCGACCACGGTGGAGGCATGGTGACGCTCTATGCACACCAGTCAAAGATCGGTGTGTCCGTCGGTCAGAAGGTGACCGCAGGCCAGACCATCGGCTATGTGGGGTCCACGGGTGTCTCGACCGGTCCGCATCTCCACTTCGAGGTTCGCATCGACGGTGCACCGGTCGATCCGATGAAGTACCTCTAGCCTCTAGCCTCTGGGCGATATCCATGGCCGGATATGTAGCCTCGCCGATATGTCCGGTCACAAGGTCGTCGCTACGAACCGTAAGGCACGGTTCAACTATGAGATCCTCGACACGTTCGAGGCCGGCATCGTGTTGCTCGGGTCAGAGGTGAAGTCTCTGCGTGCAGCCCAGGTACAGCTCAAGGACTCGTACGCGTCGATCCGTGGTGGAGAGGTGTGGCTGGAGAAGGTTCACATTGCGCCGTACTCGTTTGCTTCTGACGGCGGTCACGACCCGGAGCGGCCACGGAAGCTCCTTCTGCACCGCCGCGAGATCGATCGGCTCTTCGGTCGGATCAGGGAGGAAGGACTCACACTCATCCCTCTCCAGGTGTATTTCAAGGATGGCAAGGTGAAGATCGAGCTCGGTCTTGGCAGGGGCAAACGGACCCGCGACAAGCGCCGCGACATCGTCGCCCGCCAGCAGAAGCGCGAGATGGATAGGGCCAGGTCTCACCGGAGGTGAGGCGAGCGAATGGTTTGCGGTTGACGGTCAACCTCGCCGTTGCAGCTACGTAACGGTGAGGTTTCGGAAACCTGCGTCGCGCAGGATGTGTGCAAGAGGGTCAATGACCTCGTTTGTTGCCTGTGGTATATGGTCAGACTCGGTTCTCACGCCGTGGGGGCGGTAGCCGATCACCTTGATCCGAATCGTCGGATCGATGTTGTGGAGCCAGGCCGAGGTCCGTTCCATCGTGTCGATGTCGTCGTTGTATCCCGGAACGATCAGCAGCCGCACCTCGTAGAGACGGTCGATCGATGCAAGGTGTTTGATGGATTCGAGTACCTCTACGTTCTCTCTCGCCGTCAGACGCACGTGCGTGTCGGGATCGAGTGCTTTGAGATCGATCATCGCTCCGTCCATGACATCGGCAAGCCGATCCCACACGTCGAGAGGCGCCGAACCGTTGCTGTCGACGAGGGTCGTTAGATGGGACAGGTCATCGTCGTTCTTGATGGCGACGAAGAGCTCCCTGGTGAATTCCGTCTGCAGGGTGGCTTCCCCTCCAGAAATCGTGATCCCGGCAATGAAGGGTGCCACGGGGCGGATCTCACGAAGCAGTTCCTCAACGGTCAACGAGCGTGCGAGGGGTGTACTGTCGATCGGACAGACATCGATGCAGATCTCGCATTCCGTGCAAAGGATGCGGTCGACGACGACGAGTGGTCCGTCCACGATCGAAAGGGCATCATCTGGACACGGCTTGACGCAGACACCACAGCTCGTGCAACCCGCGATCGTGTACGGGTTGTGGCAGGTGACACAGTTGAAGTTGCAGCCCTGGAGGAAGATGACGAACCTGTTTCCCGGGCCGTCGACGACCGAGAACTTGATCGTATTATTGACGAGGCCGAGGACTGCGTTCACGAACGAGGACTCGTTTGACTGAGCGGTCGGTGACGTGTGAGTTTGCGACCGATCCTGCTGCGAACACTGTGCTTGCGTGCCGTTCGTTGCCTTCGGTGTATCGCTCGAGTTCGGACTTGCGCACGAGATATCCGGTGATCCGCACGAAATCATTCGAGTCGATGTTGAAGGTGAAGTCGCGCATGCCCGTGATGAAGGCTCCTCTGATCATGTCGACCATGGCGCCAGGATTGTTCTTCACGGTGTCGTCGATGTGGAAGATGTCAGACACTCCCGCGGCGAAGTGTTGATGGTGCGGTGCGACGGTCATGATGTGATCGAAGGTCTCCGGTTCGGTCCCGATCGGTATCCGGACGCCTGCCGTGACCTCGGTGTCCGAGTCGATTCCTGATTGGGAGTGGAGGAATGCATGGCCCCCGCCCCCTGCGCAATAGGGCATGTCGTGGGCGTCGACGAACTCGTGGAGCTGCTCGATGATGCGGTAGCTCAAGGCGTCCGCCTGCCCACGATCGCCATAACGGCTATCGGAACCGGCGTGCTCCATGAGAATGTTGACGCACTCGGCCAAGCCGTAGACGCCGAACATCGCAGAGAAGCGATCGAGACGAACAAGACCTTCCCTTGCGAGGAAGTCGTGCTCGAAGAAGCGCACCTCTTCGACGAGGAATCGAATTCGGGCGGCGATCACATCTGCAGTGAGAGCGGCGTAATGCGGCAGTGTCGTGTCGAGGAACTCTGCTGTGGAACCTGTGTGGTTCAGAGCGGCCTCTTTCAGGTTGAGGCGCACAAGTGTGTGGGAACCCCCGCCCTTCTTGAGCGAGTTGTAACAGCTCACGACCCCGTAGTCGATGCCGAGATCGCTGACCATCATCGGGTGATTGACGAAGTGGGGTTTCGCTGTCACGAACACTGTTTCGACAGCGTCGATGAGAAGATCGTCGCTTGTGCGTTGTGGATCGACCTTCAGCGTCAGGTTCGGGACGATCTGGCAGACATCTCTCTCCACATCGAGGATCGCACGCAGCACGCGATTGTCCTCAGGACCGAGGTTCGCGTGGACGAAGCCATC
>QMQC01000090.1 GCA_003648875.1 Actinomycetota bacterium | reverse complement strand
CCTGCCGCGCCGGGTCCAACGACGCTGTACTCAGTGACGGTCGGAGCCTCGTTGGTGAGGGGATCCAGCAGCGTCAGCGTGACATCGACATCGACATCTGTCGCGACCAGGATGTCCGTGTCGACGACATCGCCCGCCTCGACCCAGGGGCAGTACCAGACGCTGGGACTAGCGACCGCTCCGTCGGGTTCCACAACATCGACGGCTCCGAAGACAGGTCCCTCCCCCGGCGGTGGAGCTACCTGGATCACGCCGACAGCCGCTGCGATGACTGCCAGCATGAACAGCAGTCCTCGTCTCATGTTCGGCTCCTCCCCAGCATCGCCATTCCGATCAATAGCACGACGGCGACCAACACGAACACTGCCTGTGTTCTCGCACGCTGGTTCGGGGTGTAGACAGCAACTCCATCATCGGCCGAAATCTCATTCAAGGAATCGGTGGTGAGCCTTGGACCAGGACCCCAACCTTCATCAGGGTTTTCAGCAACAAACACGCGCCTGCCAGGTTCAGGATCGCCCCGATAGGTCCAACCCTCCCTCGGCCAGGCATTTCCCCCAGTGGTGAGTGCCCGCGAGACGGGTTGGATGTCTGTGACCCACACAGCGTTCTCAAGCGACGCAGTCAGGGGGAGCAGATCGAGTTGGCCAGCGAACACATCTCTCCAAGCGGTTGATGCGGGGGTTGCGTCCTGGCCACGACTGTCCCCCATCACAACGATCCACCGGATTCCAAACAGGGAGAGTTCTCCACCGGCTCGTTTCGTCTCACCCGAAATGACCAAAGCCAGCTTCTCCTCGAGCATTTCATCGAGTGCCAGCTTGTCCGCGAGACGTGCTTCGGCCAGATCGGGAACCGGTGCTGAAACGACGCGATAGGCACCACCTTCAATGATCCGGGAATCTCCGGGCAACAGCTCCGGGGGGCCGACGACGAGGATCCTTGAAACCTCAGCTTGGCCTTCTGTCGCAAGCGTGAACTCGAAAGCCGATTTGAAACGGTCACCAGGAAGGCCTATTCGTCCTCCGAGCACGATCGTCAGCGAAGCAACAACGAGGAAGAGGACACCCACGGCACCAATGCCCATGACGAACCTCCTCCAGCCGCCGGCATCGGGCGCGGCGAGGGATTGGGCAACGACGCCGATGGCGATTGCGACACCAAGGCTCAAGACGGCGAGAGCGGCAGACTCGAACTCGGCTCCATACCCGAAATCTCCGGAGCGAGTCCCGAGCAAACCAATACCCGCGAGGAGAGCGCCCCACCCTGCAACGAGACCGAGAGAACGCTTTGCGCCCAGGACAGCAGCAACGAGAACCACAGCGGCCGCCACTGCAACGATCGAAGACAGATGCCAGTACGCATACCCTTGACGGACGATCCTCGTGAAATTCGCCGACCAGATCCAGGGGCTGAGCAGCATTGCACCACCGGCGACACCTACAAGGGACAGGATGAAGCCTCGCCAGGCGTCTCCGTCGGTGAATCTGAAGAGCGCGTAGATGAGGATGACCGGAGCGGGAACTGCCAGAAGCAGAGGTGAGAGAGCCCCAAGGAGTCCAAAGGTGAGAATAACCGCAGCGATTCGGGAAGCGAAAACCCAGCTCCCATCCGCAACCGGCTTCAAGACGAGGCGCAGAGTCCAAGGCAG
The DNA here is from genome assembly GCA_003648875.1 of Actinomycetota bacterium. Lineage (GTDB taxonomy): Bacteria > Actinomycetota > Acidimicrobiia > Spongiisociales > UBA5794 > B3-G11. Next base: position 5,480 of record QMQC01000090.1, on the reverse strand, counting down.
AACACCAAGGGCAAGAAGCGTCCCCAGGTGGGTGTTTCCCGCGATTCCCTGAGCCGCTGGTCCTGCAACATAGACGACACCGGCGATCAGCCCCGGTGCGGCCGAAATCGACCAAGTCCTGAGAAGCCGCGTCACTCCCCAGATGCCTGCAAGCATTGCCCCCGCCCCCAAGAGGTACTCCGGCAATGACACTGCGTTCAGCGTTATGAGTTTCGCCAACCCCGCAATCGCAAGGAGAGGTCTGAGCGGCTCAGCGCTCCCGAGACCCGCAGGATTCCATCCCCCACCGTAGGCGTTCAAGACATCACTGCCGATTGTCGGCAGTGGCAGCGCGAAACCAACCGCCGGGAATCCGTCCGACCAGATATTGCGAGCGGACATCAACACAAACAACAAGGCAAGAGCACCGACGACGAATGCAGGTTGGCGAATCTCGTCACCGATCGACTCAACGCTGAACCGATCGTCACCGGGGAGCCTGGACCGCAGCGACCGCATAGAAGCGCTCGAAAGCCTGGCGATCTTGACGCTGCCTCTGCGTTGGTAGCGGAACAGGTCCTCATCACCGACGACGCGACCAGATCTCGCACGTCGACGTGCCGCGACGGTGTTCGGGAGGGAAACAAGGTTCCATCCCCAGGACTTGACGAAGTCGAATCCGTGCCACCGACCGAAGAAGATCGACGCGATTACCTCAATGAGCCCGATGAAGAAGTCAAGAGGCACAGCCCACAGGAGTGTGAGAGGACTGTACGCCTTGATCATTCCTCGAATCCGACCAGCTTCCTCACGCCAACGCGAGTCTGTATGAGCATCAGTGTCATAGATCACTTCAGAGGCAGGGCTCACCGCGATGCGTGCACCCATGAGTCTCGCCCTTTGTGCAAGATCGATGGATGCAGCCCGTCGCGCCATCGACACGTCGACACCTCCGAGTCCGGCCAGGAGGTCGCGTCGTACCAGAAGCGCAATCCCGGAGACTGCGGCGACGTCCCTAACCACGTCATACTGACCCTGATCGACCTCTGATCGATCAAGCCCGGAGTACGGGACACCGAATGCATCGGTCACCAGCCCGACTGAGATCAGGGAGCCATCGACACCGACGATCTTGGAACCGACGATGCCCGATTGGGTACGTTCCGCATCCCCGATCGCTGCACCAAGAGCATCCGGCTTCGGAATCGCTCCCTCCGCCACGATCCAAAGGAACTCGGCGGAAGTCCCAATCGTCTCAACAGCCTCCGAGAGGGTTTGCCTGACCGTCACCTCGGCGCCCACCGTTGTGGAACGGATGCCTGTTGCCGTACCGACCACCACGACATCACCAAGCCCGTACACTTGCTGGTCGACAGCGGTGAGGGTGGCGTCAAGCCTGCCGGAGTCGTCGGAAACAACGACCGCAGCGACGCTTGCCTGGCGAGTATGCGTCATGGACATGTGGAGAGCATTCTGGAGTCAATTCGGCGATACAGCAATCACCGCGTAACCCTGCTTGCTGGCGGGGTCGGCGGAGCCAGAATGGCACAGGCTCTGCGCCATGTGCTTGATCCTGGCCTTCTCACCGTCGTCGTAAACGTCGGTGATGACACCAAACGATACGGCATTCACGTGGCTGCCGACCCAGACACCGTTCTCTACACGCTCGCTGGCGTCGTCGGGCCGCATGGCTGGGGCAGAGCAGACGACACGCACAAGGCCATGGAATCCCTTGCTGCCATGGGTTTCGATACATCATTCAGCCTCGGTGACAGGGATCTTGCCATGTGTCTCGCTCGAACAGACATGCTGGACAAAGGCATGCCCATGTCAGAAATCACGGCGATTCTTGCGCGAGCGCTTGGCATGACTGATGTCACCATCCTTCCCGCAACGGACGACGTCGTGCGCACGTTCGTCCGGACTGAGATCGGCGAATGGCTCGAGTTCCAGGAGTACTTCGTTGATCGATCGCACGCAGATCCTGTTTCCGCCCTCGCCTTTCACGGGGCAGCCGAGGCCGACCCCGCGCCGGGTGTTATCGAAGCCATCAGATCGGCAGACACGCTGGTGATCGCTCCCTCGAATCCGCCACTCTCCATCTGGCCGATCCTCGCGGTGGATGAGATCGATCTGGCGGTTCGGGAGCACAGCCATCGCGCAGCCGTGAGTCCGCTGTTCTCCGGGGCTGCCCTCAAGGGACCCGCGACTGAGGTCATGGCCGGAGTCGGATTGTCACGCGGAACAGAGGGTGTGCTCGAGGCATACCGTGGACTCATCGACCATCTCTTCGTTGACGAATCGGATTCAGACGACATGACGCTCGGTGCCGCCTTCGACGTGGCCATTCATGCTGCCAACACCAGACTCTCTGGCGAAGATGGAGGTGCCGCTTTCGCCGGCCAGCTATTGGAAGTAGTCGCGAGATGACAATCCTCGAGATACGTCCGGTCATGGGCATCGGTGAAATCAACCCAGGAGACGATCTTGCTGGCCTCATCGTCGATGCCATATCAGCCGACGGCTGGACGCTCGAGGACAAGGACGTCATCGTCGTTACACACAAGGTCGTGTCCAAACAGGAGGGGCGTATCGCCGAGGTCCCCGATGAGGCAACCTACCGAGCACTCATCGAGGATGAAGCCGTCCGGATCGTGAGAAGACGGGGAGATCTCGTGATCGCCCAGACCAGGCACGGATTCATATGCGCCAATGCTGCCGTCGACCGGTCCAACGTTGCCGAGGGTCTTGCATTGCTGCTTCCGGTTGACCCGGATCGAAGCGCACACAGGCTTCGGAGACTCATCGAGCGGGCTACAGGCGTTTCGATCGCCGTGATCATCACCGACACATTCGGGAGACCGTGGCGCCGAGGCCTTGTCGATGTCGCCATCGGTGTGTCGGGCATCCCATCCATCGTGGATCTGCGCGGCACAACCGATGCACACGGAAACGAACTCAATGTCACAGAAGTTGCTGTGGTGGACGAGATCGCTGCCGCTGCAGATCTCGTGATGGGGAAGGCGACCCAGATACCGGTTGCTGTGGTCCGGGGGCTCGATCTCGAGGGTGCCGGAAGGGCCACAGACCTCGTGAGACCTGCAGATGAGGATCTGTTCCGCTGATGCCCGAACTCCCCGAGATAGAGGCGTATCTTCATGCGCTCCGTCCACGGATCGTCGGGGCACCCGTCATCGATGTACGCGTAGCGAGCTTTTCTCTCCTCAAGACATATGACCCGTCAACGGACGAGCTCATCGGTCAGGATGTCAGGTCCGTTCACAGAATCGGTAAACGCGTTTCGATCGACCTGACGGACGATCTCCACTGCGTGATCCACTTGATGGTCGCCGGCCGGTTCAAGTGGAATGACGAACCAAAACCGATTCCCAAGCGCGGCGGCCTTGCTGCGATCGACTTCTCGACAGGATCGCTGCTTCTCACCGAGGCCGGATCGAAGCGGAGGGCATCAATGTCTGTCCTGAGATCCGAGGATCTCGCGAGTGTCGACCCCGGTGGAATCGAGGTGGGGGACGCATCGCTTGCTGAATTCGGCAAGGCGCTCACGATCAATCGCCACACCTTGAAGCGTGCTCTGACCGATGCGCGGTACCTGTCGGGGGTCGGTGGTGCATTTGCGGACGAGATCCTGTTCCGCGCACATCTCTCCCCTACACAGATGAACACGAACCTGTCGGACGATGAGATGGCGAGCCTCTACGAGGCGACGAGATCGATCCTGTCGGAGTGGACGAAGCAGCGCATCACCGAGACCGGAGACACATTCCCGACAAAGGTGACCGCGTTCCATCCCGACATGGCCGTGCACGGCAAGTTCGGCGAGAACTGCTCGGTGTGTGGAGCACCCATCCAAAAGATCGTGGCGAGCGGAAGAGAAACGAACTACTGCCCCGGATGCCAAACGGGCGGCCGAATCCTCGCTGACAGATCACTGAGCAGACTGCTCAAGGACGATTGGCCGAAGACGCTCGACGAGTTGTGAGGAAGAGGTTCACGGCTGAAGAAGTTCATGGTCTACGGTCAGCACCTCTTTGGACCGTGAACTTCTCAAGGAGGTTCCGGGTCTGGGGTTGGGCCGGCTCTTGTGAGTCTTCGTCTCAGGGGTGGGGATTGTGGGTCTATCCGGTAGCCGTCACCGTGGACGGCGACATGGTGGTGGTACCAGCACATCGTGGCAAGATTGTCCGGATGATGGGTACCACCATCTGAGAAGCGTTGTATGTGGTGGGGTTCGAGCCGGTAACGAGAGTTGCAACCGTCAATGACGCACACTCCGTCACGTCGGGTCACAGCGTGTCTGATGGCTGGCGGGATAGCCCTGGCGGCTCGTGACACAACGACCGGTGCACCATTGTCGAGACCAACGATCTGGACCCGTCCGGTACACAGCATCTGGTCCAAAACGTTTGGTCCCACCCGTGGCCCGTATTCGATCTCTGCCGCAGTCTCGGACGGATCGTTCCTTCGTGCGTCAACAAAGACGGTGACATGACCACCTTCTGAGGCCTGAGACCCTCCATCTGAGATGTCATCCAACGAATCCAGTGCCATGGCTGTGAGAGCATCCAACTGGCGTTGCCCCCTCGAGGAAGGTAGGCCGTCTGCGACGTCTCGGAGTTGGTCTGCACGTGCAAAGATCGCTTTTTCGATCGTTGCACCAACGATTCCTGGTGCTTCGCCCCACATGCGGTACCTGGATTCGTCGAGGTTCGGTTGGATCGTAAAGAAACGATCAGAGAACACTTCGCGCTCAACAGCCGGAGTGACATGTCTGGTGCGGGCAGTCATGCGCGCCACACCGGCCAGGTCACGCCGATACGATTCTTCTACCTCGCCATGTGTGGCACCCGCATCGGCGAGTTTCACCACAGCCACGGTACGGTCAAACGTTGCGTCGCCATCAACCATCCTGTCATACAGGTCACGGTTCCACTTGAATCGCCGTGCAGCAAACACAAGATCCCGAGCCGTGTCGGTCCTGACATCCAAGTGGGCCTGGACCCACTCGACCATCGAGCGCGAAGCATCGGTCTGTGGCGCCTGAGCCTTATCAAGCTCGTTCACCAGAACGTGCTGTTCACACCGCAACTGGGAGATCTTCGCCTCAACAGCGACAAGATCCGCCTCGAGATCGGCAACCGTTCGTGTCTTCCAATACATAACAACAATCTACCGACCAGGTATGACACGAAACAGAGACCTCCGCTATCCGCCGTCAGCCCTCCGCTAGGACGCAGCGCCCCCGAACCATCCCACCGTTTCATCGATGCCGCGGATCAGAGGGGTCCAGGCCTCCCAACCGAGATGTTCCTGGGCTGCACTTGCATCCAAGCATGATCTGAGCTGTTCGCCCCGTTTCGCTGCGGCCATGATGGGTGCAATGTCGACACCGGTGGCCTCCACGATGTACTCATACAACCTCGCCACAGACGTCTCGATGCCTGTGCCGATGTTGAGATACCTCGATCCACCGATGCGGG
>QMQC01000089.1 GCA_003648875.1 Actinomycetota bacterium | reverse complement strand
CGAAGAGGATGGGTCGTGTGCTCATTCGTTCCATGCCAGTGACGGTAGATGCCAGATCGGTATACCGGTCCAACGGGCGAACCAGGTTTTGTGTTCCACCAATGGCAACGGATCGGTCGCTTCCGGTTCGGAGGGTGCTGACTGTGAACCGTGAACTGTGAACCGTGAACTTCTTCGTCCGTCGTCCTCCCGTAAGCGATTACGCTCGCGTCCATGTCCTTCTTTGATCGCAACCGCAGGGATCTCGAGCGCCGTGGCATCGATCCTGATCGGCTTCCACCCGGGCAGTACCACACGGATCGCTTCCCCGTGCTCCACGCTGGGTCGGTACCCGACGTAGATCTCTCCACGTGGGACTTCGTGATCGACGGCCTCGTGGGCTCACCGACCCGATGGACCTGGGATGAGATCCAGGAGTTCCCGACATCGGACATGATGGCCGATATCCACTGTGTCACGAAGTGGTCCAAGTTCGACACGACATGGAGCGGCATCCCTGTGAGGGAGCTCTGGAGTCAGATCGATGCATCCCCCGAAGCTTCTCATGTACTCGTGAAGGCGTATCACGGTTACGCAGCGAATATCCCGATCGAGGACTTCTTGGCTGAGAAGAACCTCTTCGCAGACACCTATGAGGGTGAGCCTCTGGCACCAGAACACGGCTATCCGATGCGGCTCGTTGTGCCCCGGCTCTACTTCTGGAAGTCTGTCAAGTGGGTCCGTGGCTTCACGGTGATGTCAGAGGACCGCCCGGGCTTCTGGGAGCAGAACGGCTATCACATGTACGGGGACCCCTTCAAGGAACAGCGGTACTGGAATGACTAGGAGAGCAGAGCTTTCCTAGTCGGATCTCTCGGCGGTGCCTCGATCCCAAACGCCGGAATGTCGCTTTGCTCACTCCCGGACACCAGGTTCATACGTAATCTCGCGCAAGACGCCAGATCTCGCGCAAGAAACGCGGTTCTGGCGTCTTGGATCCGGTTTCCGATATCTGAATCTCCAATATTCACGGTTCGTTCGCTCCTGGCCAACTCCGAGAGCTCTTGCCAGCGGTTTCGTCCTCAGAGTGGCCCTAATCTTGGATGCTTGGAGCGTACGAACCACCCATATGGGAGACAGCAGTGACACACGATCCGTTCTCCGCCCGCCAGATCATCGACACGCCACTGGGCGACCGCGTTGTCTACCGCCTCGATGCACTGGAACACATGGGCGACATCCACTCACTTCCGTATTCGATCAAGGTGCTCCTCGAGTCTGTCCTGCGAAATCACGACGGCAGGGTCGTGCGTGACGATGACGTGACCGCCGTTGCACAGTACGACGCCTCGAAGGTCGGAGACACCGAGATCGCCTACAAGCCGGCCAGAGTGGTGCTGCAGGATTTCACAGGCGTTCCAGCGGTTGTCGACCTTGCGGCGATGCGCTCGGCGATCGTTCGGATGACAGGCGATGAGAGCGCTGCACAGAAAGTGAACCCGCAGGTCCAGTCCGATCTCGTCATTGACCATTCTGTGCAGGTCGATGCCTTCAACACTCCCGATGCTCTTGGCATCAACGAAGGATTCGAGTTCGAACGCAACAACGAGCGGTACGAGTTCCTCAAGTGGGGCCAATCTGCTTTCGACAACTTCGCGGTCGTTCCTCCAGCGACGGGCATCGTCCACCAGGTCAACCTCGAGTATCTCGCCAAGGTCGTGTGGGACGAGAATGGCGCGTTGTATCCGGATTCTCTCGTCGGCACGGACAGTCACACCACCATGATCAATGGTCTCGGAGTCGTCGGTTGGGGCGTTGGTGGGATCGAAGCAGAGGCCGTGATGGTCGGCCAGCCGATCTACATGCTTCTCCCTGAGGTCGTGGGCTTCAAGCTCGTCGGCGCGCTCCCCGACGGTGCAACGGCAACGGACCTTGTGTTGCGTGTGACCGAGATGCTCAGGGCCCACGGCGTAGTCGGCAAGTTTGTCGAGTTCTATGGTTCTGGCCTGGGTGAGATGCCTGTCGCGAACCGGGCCACCCTTGCCAACATGGCGCCCGAATACGGCGCAACAGTCGGCTTCTTCCCCGTTGACGGCCTCACGCTCGACTATCTGCGGCTCTCCGGTCGTTCCGAGGAGCTGATTGCAACGGTCGAGCAGTACTACAAGATGCAGGGCCTATGGCGTGACGACAGCCGTGAAATCAAGTACAGCTCCACTGTCCAGCTCGACATGTCGACCGTCGTGCCTTCGCTCGCCGGTCCGAAGCGTCCACAGGACCGCATTGCGCTCACGGACATGAAACAGCAGTGGCACATCGATCTCGAAGGACAACTCAGACCTGATGGCGGCGGATCCGGTGAGGCGACCGGCGTCCACTACAACGGAGCAACGTTCGACCTCTCAGATGGCGATGTCGTCATAGCTGCCATCACGAGCTGCACCAACACTTCCAACCCGGAGGTGATGGTCGCAGCCGGTCTCGTTGCTCGCAGGGCGCGGGAGAAGGGTCTCACCCGCAAGCCATGGGTCAAGACGTCACTCGCCCCCGGCTCCAAGGTCGTTACCGAGTATCTCGAGAAGGCAGACCTCCTGAAGGATCTTGAAGCTGTTGGGTTCTTCACCGTTGGGTACGGCTGCACGACGTGCATCGGGAACTCTGGACCGATACCGGATCCGATCAGCGCCGCCATCAACGGGAGCGATCTTGTCGCAACCTCCGTGCTCTCGGGAAACCGGAACTTCGAAGGTCGTATCAGCCCGGATGTACGTGCCAACTACCTTGCCAGCCCACCCCTTGTGGTTGCCTATGCACTTGCGGGAACCGTTGACATCGATCTTGCCACCGAACCTCTCGGTACAGACGAGGAGGGCAACGACGTGTATCTCGCGGATCTGTGGCCGACGCAGGCTGAGATCCTCGAAACGGTCGCATCGTCTGTGAGCCGGGAGCAGTTCGTCAAGGAGTACGGCGCCGTGTACGACGGCTCGGCCATGTGGAGGAACATCAAGACGTCAGGTGGCGCGCTGTACGGCTGGGATGAATCTTCGACATACGTCCAGGAGCCCCCTTTCTTCATGGACCTCGACAGTGACCCAACCCCGATTGCGCCGATCATGGGTGCAAGGGTGCTCCTCAAGCTCGGTGACTCGATCACGACGGACCACATCAGCCCTGCAGGCGCAATCGGAAGCGACACCCCCGCCGGCAGGTTCCTGACTGAGAGCGGCGTCGAGAAGCGGATGTTCAATTCGTACGGCTCACGGCGCGGCAATGACCGGGTCATGACGCGGGGAACATTCGCAAATATCCGTGTTCGCAATCAGCTTGCGCCCGGCACCGAAGGTGGCTGGACGAAGGATTTCACCGACGGCGAGGTCCGCAGCGTGTACGAGGCAAGCCTCAACTACAGGGAAGCCGGAACACCGCTGGTGGTGCTCGGCGGCACGGACTACGGCATGGGTTCGTCGCGCGACTGGGCAGCAAAGGGAACCTTCCTCCTCGGAGTCAAAGCTGTGATCGCTTCGAGCTACGAGCGAATTCACCGTTCGAATCTTGTGATGATGGGCGTTCTGCCGCTTGAGTTCCCGACTGGCGAGAACGCAGACAGCCTCGGTCTCGACGGCACGGAATCGTTCGACGTCGTGGTCGATGACTCGCTCACGCCTGGCCACGACATCGAGGTCAGAGCCACGAAGCCGGACGGTACGACGATGAGCTTCACCGCAACGGCAAGGGTCGATACACCGATCGAGGTTGACTACCTCCGCCACGGCGGAATCCTGCACATGGTGCTCAGGGAGATGGCCTCTGACTGAAGAAGTTCACGGTGGAGGAGGTTCACGGTTGACGGACTTTGGTATTCGGTTTGCGTCCGTCGTCCGTCGTCGGCTAACCGTCGTCCGCCAACCAGGTCTCCATCTGCACACCCAGTCCGTCGGCTATGCGGTTCACGTAGGCGTAGTAGGCGGCAACCGTGCAGATGTCGAGAATGTCTCTCTCTGTGAAACCGACATCACGCAGCGCAACAACGTTCGACTCGGTCATCTCACCCGGAACATCGGTGAGCTTCTCCACGTACCCCAGCATCGCCATCCGTCTCTCACTCAGTCCAGCGGTCCGCCAATTTCGGTCGATGGCAGCGAGGAGATCATCGTCCTTGAGGAGTCGCCGCAGACCGCGGCGATGGTGGGTCACTCAGTAATGGCAGTCGTTCATGTCACTCACAACCAAGGCGATGAGTTCACGCTCAACCTTTCTCAGGGTCCTTGTGCCAGACATTGCAGCGTCATAGACGCCGAGATGGCCTTCCAGGCCTGAAGGGTCGAGCGAATGGATCTGCATTATGTTGTCGACCCGGTTGTGCTCCCGGTCCACGACCCTTCCGTACAGCTCGGCGAGCCTGCCATCCCATTCGTCTTCCCTCTTGGTATCGATCCACGCCACGATCTATTCGCCCTGCGGACTATTCATGGGGATGAGCGACTTCGAGGGGCACCGGGCGGGCGGCTGCACTTTCGAGGAGACCCTGGACGATCCCGTGATCGATCTTGCTCACGATCTCGGATTGGGTTGCACCGGTAGTGCACAGAGGGCAGAACTGGACGACGATCCGGTTCTCAGCCGGGTCTGTCGATGCACCGAGGCCCTTGCCGATCATCGCCTGGGCAACAGCCATGGCAGCCTCTTCGAAGCCTTCATCGCTTGCAAGGCCGATCTCTCCCGCAAGCTCGATTCCATATTCGTGCCCAACCGCTTCTGCGATCTCGAGCGCGCGCCCGTTGTCGAGCTCTGCGATGACCTTCGTGAGGAGTTCTGCGAGCTGGTCGTACTTGCGAGCTGAGTACTGAACGCTCACTGACTTCTCCGTGACCTCGTACCGCTTTGCGGGACGACCCGCGGCTGGTGTGGCTATCGGACGATCAGAGATGCGAACGTACCCGTCCTTGAGGAGTTTGTCGAGGTGGTGGCGCGCGACGTTTGGATGGATGTCGAACGAGGACGAGATCTGGTTGGCCGTCACAGGTTCGTGGGCCTCACGCACCATTACATAGATGCCGCGACGTGTCGTGTCCCCAAGGGCTCCGGTGATCGTCGCCATCTGCTTGTCGAATGTTTCGGACTGCATGATCTCTCCCGTCAGTTCCATGATACGACTGGCGGAGCCCGTTGTCCCCCGTACTGACGGCGAGTTGACCCTGTCTACTAACCAGGACAGCGTTGAGCAGTACATGTCGGCCATCTCAGCGCCCAAACATCACCACTCGCTGTGGTCTCGGCACCGCCATTCCGACCCAAGGAGTGACGAAACCTCGCTCTTTGCGACTGACGCTCCTGATCGCCGATCTGACCACCGGTATGCTCAGCACCTTCCTAGCCTCGATTTCACTACCCCGACAGGAGTTCCACGTGGTTGATGTTGCAGCAGTTCGCGGTGCGATCGAACAGGTCCAAGACCCTGAGATTCATCTGAGCCTCGGTGAACTCGGCATGGTCCGCGAGCTCTCCGCTGCAGACGGTGCGGTCTCTGTGACTGTTGCCCTGACGATTGCAGGTTGCCCTCTCAAAGACATGCTTGCCGATGACGTCGTCGCTGCCGGCATGAGTGTTGACGGCGTGTCAACTGTCGAAGTCACCTTCACATCGATGACCGACGAGGAACGCGCTGCTTTGACTGCCGACCTCAGGGGCGGGCCCGCGGGCGAGCGTGAGATCCTCGTTGCCAGGCCGGGTTCGATGACACGGATCATCGGTATCTCGTCCGGTAAGGGCGGCGTCGGAAAGTCATCGGTAACGGCAAACCTCGGTATTGCGCTTCGCAGGATGGGCAAACGCGTCGGGATCATAGATGCGGATGTCTGGGGGTTCTCGATTCCGAAGATGATGGGGATCGATCGTGCGCCGACGGTACTCGATGACATGCTCCTGCCACCAGACGCTCACGGCGTTGCCGTCATTTCCATGGACTACTTCGTCCAACCGGATCAGGCCGTTGTGTGGCGTGGTCCGATGCTTCACAAGGCGCTCGAGCAATTCCTTGTCGACGTCTACTGGGGCGAACTCGACTATCTCCTCATCGACATGCCGCCTGGGACCGGGGATGTTGCCATCTCGATCAGCCAGTACCTCCCGAAGTCTGAGATCCTCATCGTTACGACACCGCAGTTGACTGCCCAGCGTGTCGCGGTCCGGGCAGGGCTGATGGCCCGCAAGGTCGACCAGGACATCATCGGCGTGATCGAGAACATGTCATGGTTCACCGGGGACGATGGCAAGAAGTACGAGATCTTCGGAGCAGGTGGGGGGGAGGCGCTTGCCGGGCAGCTCGAAGTGCCGTTCCTTGGGATGATTCCCCTTGTGACTGCGCTGCGTGAAGGTGCAGACGTTGGAAAGCCGATCACCGTCGTCGAGCCCGAAGGTGAGGCAGCTCGAGCCTTTGCGGATCTGGCAACTCAGATCGTCGAGGTCGGGCCGAGGCTCAGAACGCACCCCGAGCTTGTGATCTCCTGAGCAGCCCCCGAGCAACGGCGCTACTCGTCAGACCGTCGTTCTACCATTGCCGCAAAGGAAGGGAACAACATGACCGCCAAGCACACCGTTCGGGTCGGCGTGAAGTCAGCCAGGGAGCTCGAGCTCGAGGTTGACGATCCGGCCGCTGTGAGCGCAGCCTACGAGAAGGCTCTCAAGGGCAAGGATCGGGTGCTGTGGATCACGGACACGCGAGACCACCGCTTCGGAATCGCGATCGACTCCATCGCCTTCATCGAGATCGAACGGCCACTCGATCGCGGCGTAGGGTTCGGGAATTAGCAAATCGCTCGCTTCCAGATGCCGACATCTGGATTCCGGTATCTGATAGAAGAACGGACCCTTGCGGGTCCGTTTCTGTTTCAAGCCATCTGGCGTTGGCGGCGCCTCTCGGCAAGCCATCGCTTGCGGTAGCGTCGTCGATCATCCTCGGGGAGGCCACCCCAGACGCCAGCTTCCTGGTTCGTCTCGAGGGCATATAGCAGGCACTCTTCCTGGACGCTGCAGCTGCTACAAATTGCGGTGGCTTTGTCGATCATGTCAATCGCCGGACCGGTGGTTCCGACGGGCAACAAGGTTTCCGGGTCGGAGTTGGGGCGAGCGGGGAGTTCTCGGCACTCGGTGAGGGT
>QMQC01000088.1 GCA_003648875.1 Actinomycetota bacterium | reverse complement strand
CTGTTGACGAGATCGATCGGATCGCCGTACTCGGCACAGGGGGACCGTACGACCCCGTGAAGATCGAGATGGCGGACCACATAGCGAGGTACGAGACGGCATCGATCCGGTTCGTGCACCTGACTCCCGAAGATGCACCACCGGCGTTCGCAGAGTCGATTCGCGCCTACCACGAGCAGCTCGGAGAGAACCTCACGGTTCCGTGGGATGAGCGCGTCAAGCCGACAGACGACCTTGTCGAAACCCTGACCGATCTGTCGCGAGGCGCCAATCTGGTGATCCTGGGTGCTCCGACGCATCGGTTCCACCTCGTTGCCGCCCTTGCAGACCGGATCGCCGAGTCGGTGGACTGTCCGGCCTTGCTGGTCCATACCCCAACCCTTGAGCAGCCAGGAGCGATCACCCGCGCAATCCAGTGGCTGATCAACTAACCCGCTGTATCTGACTTCTGCCGAACCTGCGGAGCCTGACCGAATTGGTGACGACGGACACAGACGAGAACGCCATTGCACCGGCCGCGATCATCGGGTCGAGGAATCCGAGTGCTGCGAGGGGGATCGCCGCCGTGTTGTAGGCGAATGCCCAGAACAGGTTCTGCTTGATCGTCCTGAACGTTCTTCTGGCGAGCTTGATGGCGGTCACCGAAGTGGCCGGATCACCAGACATCAGCACAACGTCACCTGCCTCGATGGCTACATCGGTTCCCGAGCCCACCGCCATGCCGAGGTCGGCAACAGTCAGGGCAGGTGCATCGTTGATGCCATCACCCACGAACGCGACGACCTGGCCGTTGGCTTGCATTCCTGCCACTGCCTCGGATTTCTCACCAGGTAGTACCTCGGCGACGACGTCGTCGATGCCGATAATCGAAGCGATCGCATCGGCCGTGTGGCGAGAATCGCCAGTGAGCATGACTGTCGAGATGTGCTGGTCGTGGAGATCCCTGATCGCCTGTGCAGATGTTGGGCGCACCGTATCAGCCACGCTGACAACGCCTTCAACCCTGTCACCCCAACCGACGAGAAATGTCGTGTTGCCTTTGGACGCGATCTCATCGAACCTGTCCTGCCAGATCTCCACGCCTGCCATCCCGGCTTCGGTGAACAGGATCGGCTTCCCGACGAGCACCGTCCTGCCAGTGACCACGCCGCGAGCTCCCTTGCCCTGGATCGACTCGAAGTCCTCCACAGGAGCGAGGTCGATGTCCTCCTCCTCGGCCCCAAGGGCCACTGCCTTGCCGATGGGATGTTCCGAACCGGACTCGAGAGATCCCGCAAGCTTGAGGAACTCTGTGCGGTCGCCATCCGTGACAGCGTCAACGAGCGTCATCGCTCCACGGGTCAGCGTGCCGGTCTTGTCGAACACGACAGTGTCGACGCCTTTGGCCCTTTCGAACACTTCGGCGTTCTTGAAAAGGACCCCCATCTCAGCGCCACGACCGGAGCCGACCATGATTGCCGTTGGTGTCGCAAGCCCGAGGGCACATGGACAGGCGATGATCAGTACCGCCACCGAATTACGGACGGCAGTCGCGACGTCGCCTGAGACGACAAACCATGCGATCCCGACGACAAGGGCGATGGAGATGACGATCGGCACGAAGACGCCTGAGATCCTGTCAGCGAGTTTCTGGACCGGTGCCTTGGTTGCTTGTGCATCAGCGACAAGCTTCATGATCTGTGCAAGGGCAGTATTCGGTCCGACCTCCCTGACCTCGATCTCAAGTCTTCCCTGCTGGTTGACGGTGGCGCCGAAGACGTCGTCGCCGACTTCTTTCGTCACTGAGACGCTTTCGCCCGTCAGCATGGACTCATCCACGCCAGATCTGCCCGCAGACACCAACCCGTCAGCGGGGATCTTCTCGCCGGGCAACACGACGACGGTCTCGCCTGGTGCCAGTTCGATGGGATCGACGAGGATCTCCTCGCCTCCCCGGATGACACGTGCCTGTTTGGCGCCGAGTTCGGCGAGTTTGGCGATTGCGTTCGACGCCTGCCCCTTTGCCCGTGCCTCGAAGTACCGACCGAGGAGGATCAAGGTGATGATCATTCCCGCCGTCTCGAAGAACAGTGCGTCACCGCTGAAGATCGCGAATGTCGAATAGATCCATGCGGCCAATGTGCCTGTCGTGATCAACGTGTCCATTGCTGGGGACAGGGAGGTCACCTGTTTCCATGTCGCCTTGTGGAATTGGGACCCGAATCCGAAGACGACGATCGTCGCCAGCGCGAACTGTGTCCAGTGGTTCCAAGCTTCATCCGGTCCGAACAGTGCAAGAAGCATGAGCGGAAGCGACAACGCCGCGGCACCGACCACGTTGCGGAGCTGATATCTGGCCTCTTCGCTGTAGCGCTCGGTGATGGATCGGCGGTCGTCGTCCGGGTCGATCTCCGAGATGTCGTAGCCGATCCTTGCGACCGCGGCCCGCAGTGCATCGAGATCAGCATCGGCTTCCACGGTCGCGCGAGCCTCTTGTCCAGCAAAGTTCACTACCGCCGTGTCTACGCCGTCCTGCTTTCCAAGGACGCGTTCAATCCGAACAGCGCACGATGCGCAGGTCATCCCTTCGACATCGAAACGAACTTCAGTGGTGGTCATAGCTGCGGGGAGAGGGGTTCAGCGGGCGACTTCGTAGCCCTGTTCATCGATCGCTTCGACGATTGCCTTCATGGTTGTGTCGGATCCGTCATAGTCGATCGCGACGTTACGGTCGTCGATGGCAACGACGGCCCCGGCGACACCGTCGAGCGGATTCACCGCGCCCTCGATGGAGGACTTGCAGTGTCCACAGGAGATGTCAGGGACGGAGAGCGTGACTTGTGTCATACGGTTCAGCCTTTCCTTGGTGGGAGATCTGGTGCATACCGGAGCGTCTCCATGAGTTCCTCCACGACCTGTTCGGTTCGACCCTCTTTGACGTGGTCGAGGACGCAGGTCTCTATGTGGTTCTGGAGCAGTACGCGGTTGACGCCTTCGAGCGAACCCTGAAGCGCAGACACCTGTTTCATGATGTCCGGGCAGTAGCGCTCGTCCTCGACCATGCCGAGGACGGCATCGATGTGACCGCGAACGGTCTTGAGCCGATTGACGGCTGACGTCTTGTGTTCGGGCTTCATGAAAGACAGTATACCCCACCCCGGGAGGGGGTGGGTTAGTTCTTGGAATCTCTTGCGGCCCCGGCCCGAGACCACGAGGACTCTGCAAACTCGAAGTTGTCGCTCCCGGTCCCTGAGTGTGATCCTTGGCCTATTTGAGGAGGACCTGCTTGACGCGGCGTGCTGTGACGATGGAGCCGATCACACCCAGTGCTGTGAGGTAGGCGATGTTGACGAGCATCGTCCATTCGAGGATGCCGAGCGTGAGCCCGCGGATCAGGATGACACCGTGGTAGAGCGGTGAAATCCATGTCACGATCTGGATGAACGATGGGTAGACATCGATCGGGTAGAAGGTTGCAGAGAAGAGGAAGAGTGGTAGAACGATGAGCGTGACGAGATCGAGATCCTGCCATGATCGCATCCAGGTGACGGCCGCGGTACCGAGTGCACCGAAGGCGAAACCGATGAGCAGAGATGCGGGAAAGGCCAGCAACCCGAGCGGAGAGTCGATGAGTCCCATCACGGCCATCACGATCAGGAAAGCGGCCGAGTACATCGCCCCTCTTGCCAGAGTCCATGCGATCTCGCCCGAGGCAACCTCCGTCGGCTCGACCGGCGTTGCGAGGATGCCGTCGTACACCTTCCCATAGTGGAGCTTGAAGAACATGTTCGTTGCCTCGAATACTGCGCCGTTCATGGCTGATGCGGCAAGCATCGCCGGTGCCACGAACGCTTGATATGGAATGGGAACGCCACCGACCTCTACATCTCCGGCGAGTTGCCCGATTCCGACACCGATCGCAAACAGGTAGAACACCGGCTCGAAGAAGCCGGACAGCAGCACGGGCCAGAATGACTTCGTGCTGAGGATGTTTCGCTCGACGAGGTACCTGCCGCGCCACCTTCTCGGCAGTGGTGGGATCACCCTGGCGGTCAGAGTGCTGGCCGTCACGGAGTCAGCTTCCTACGCAAGGGCTTCACGCAAAGTACTCCGAAGCCGATGATCCAGCCGACGAGGTAGAGAACGCTCACCCACCACGCTACGGCCGGCGACGTGCCGACCACGATGGCACGTGCGAGTTCGACGCCGTGGTACACAGGCGTAGCGAGCGCTACCGGCTGAAGCCAATTTGGCAGCTGGGATATCGGAAAGAACGCTCCGGAGAACAAGAACATCGGGAGCACAACGAACCGAAAGAACATCGGCAAGCCGGACATCTCCTTGAGTCTGACGGTGAAGGCCGTAGTCGCCGCGACCATTGCCGATCCAACGAGCACTGCCGGCCCAACGGCGAGAAGGGACTCGAACAGGGGAGCGACTCGAAAAGCAGCAATCACACCGGCAAAGATCACGGACACCATGAATACCCGAAATGTCGACCAGAAGAGATGTCCGACCAAGAGGCCTTCTATGCCGATCGGAGTGGCGAGCCGGGCATGCCAGGTCTTTGCCCAGACGATGCCCCCCATGACCTTCCATGCGCCTTCACTTGCTCCAGTGTTCAATGCGGTTGCAACGAGGATGCCCGGAGCAAGGAATGTCAGATAGGACACGCCGTCGATGCCTCCTGGCAGGTTCGCATCGACGATTGTGCCGAGTCCAACCCCCATCGCGAACATGTAGAGGATTGGGTTGAGGAAGCTTGATACGACCGAACCTCGCCAGGTCCTGCGGTAGACCCTTGCTTCGGCTTCGAAGACTCTGAGTGACAGCGGCGTTGCCATCACTCGACCAAGGACCGACCGGTGAGGCGCAAGAAGACAT
Source organism: Actinomycetota bacterium (assembly GCA_003648875.1). Classification (GTDB taxonomy): domain Bacteria; phylum Actinomycetota; class Acidimicrobiia; order Spongiisociales; family UBA5794; genus B3-G11. The sequence continues at coordinate 2,299 of QMQC01000088.1, read as the reverse complement.
CCTCGAGTGTTGAACGACGTGCAAGAACGGTCTCGGGCTCCAGGCCGTTGGAGGTCACGGCGCTGATCGTCGATTCCGCATCTTGTGTATATATGAGCGCGCGATCCGCTAGCAGCTCGGTCCGTGGTGCAAGATCCTCGATCTGGCCACTCAGCGTCTCAAGCACACCGACCGGAAATCGGAGCTCTACAACTTCACCAGGGGCGTACTCGTCAATGAGTGAACTTGGCGAGCCTTCGGCCACGATCCTGCCCTTGTCCATCACGACGAGCCTGTCGCACAACTGCTCAGCCTCATCCATGTAGTGGGTCGTGATGATGAGCGTGACGCCCTGTTGCTTGAGGCGATAGAGACGGTCCCACAGGACGTGACGAGCCTGAGGGTCCAGACCCGTGGTCGGTTCGTCGAGGATGAAGAGATCTGGATCGTGGATGAGGCCCCTGGCGATGACGACGCGCCGCTTCATGCCACCTGACAGAGCCTGGATCTTTGCGTCTCTCTTCTCTGTGAGCTGGACGAATTCGAGCAACTCATCGATCCGATCCCTGATCTCTGCACGAGACATGTCGAAATAGCGTCCGTACATCATCAGGTTGTCGTGGACGCTGAGCTCCTCGTCGAGATTGTTCTCCTGTGGCACAACTCCGAGGCGCGAACGCAGTGTCGGGCCGTCTTCGGTGGGGTCGAGACCGAGAACGCTGAGACTTCCACCCGAGATCGGACTCGTTGCTCCGATCATCTTCATGGTGGACGTCTTACCGGCGCCGTTGGGGCCGAGGAATCCGAATGACTCGCCTTCTGCCACTACGAAATCGATGCCATCAACCGCGACGATGTCGCCGAAGTTCTTGGTGAGGCCAACAGCCTGGATGAGTGCTTCCATGAAGAAGCGAGGATACAGGGGACGGCTTCGTCACCGACCGAACCGCTTTCGGGCTCGCTTCTGAAGTCCGACCGGTCGACATCCTTCGCCGAATTTCGGTCCTCGGCTTTCGGTTTTCGGCTTTCTGATTTCGAATCCTCGTCCCCCGTCTACCCTCCGCTGCATGCAGATCCACGAATCGATCGTCGATGCGATCGGCGATACACCCCTCGTTCGGCTCTCTCGAATCCACCCAGGGAGGAACCTCCTCGCCAAGGTGGAGTCGACCAACCCCGGCGGATCCATCAAGGATCGAATCGGACTTCTCATGATCGAGCGGGCCGAGGAGAAGGGCTGGCTCCAACCGGGCGACACGATCGTGGAGCCGACATCTGGCAATACGGGTGTTGGGCTTGCAATGGCAGCAGCGATCAAGGGCTACAAGCTCATCTGCGTCATGCAGGACAAGCAGTCGAAGGAGAAGCAGGATCTCCTGAAGGCCTATGGCGCCGAGGTGTACGTGTGCCCCACCGAAGTGGCGCCAAGCGATCCGAGGTCCTACTACTCGATTGCAGCCGAACTGTCTTCGCGGCCGAATCACTACCGGCCCGACCAGTACTCCAACCCGGCGAACCCACAGGCGCACGAGCGCGCGACCGGACCGGAGATCTGGGATCAGACAGATGGTCAGATCGAAATATTCGTCGCTGGCGTAGGCACAGGCGGGACGATCTCAGGCACCGCGAGGTACCTCAAGGGCCAGAATCCCGATCTCATGGTTGTGGGTGTTGACCCTGAGGGATCGATCTATACGGCAGCTTCCGACCGGGACGTGACGACCTATCTCATCGAGGGAGTTGGGGAGGACTTCTGGCCTGAGACATACGACCCCGATCTGACGGACAGCTACGAGATGGTGTCTGACGCCGAGGCGTTCGAGATGACGAGACGTCTCGCCACCGAAGAGGGGATCCTTATCGGAGGTTCTGGCGGTATGGCTGCTGTCGGCGCCAAGCGTGTCGCAGACGAGAACCCTGACAAGCTCACGGTCGTGATTATCCCTGACTCCGGTCGCAGCTACCTGTCGAAGATCTTCGACGACGAATGGATGGTTGCGAACGGTTTCGAGATCGGTTGAAGTGGTCGAACGCTGAGTCAGTTTCGGTGGTGACCGTAGGATTGCGCCACCATGACTGAAGACCAGTTCGAGACGATTGCAATACATGCAGGGCAGGAACCCGACCCGACCACAGGTGCAGCCGTGGTGCCGATCTATGCCACTTCTACCTATGTCCAGGAATCACCAGGTGTGCACAGTGGATACGAGTACTCCCGTACGGACAACCCAACCCGTACGGCCCTCCAGACACAGCTCGCCGCTCTCGAGGGAGTAGGCGAGGGGGACGACGGCGGATGCGTAGCCACATCGTCTGGACT
>QMQC01000087.1 GCA_003648875.1 Actinomycetota bacterium | reverse complement strand
TCGGGGCTATTCATGGATCCGCTCCCATCCGAGTGCCATGGGTCGAACAGCCTCGGTGGCCCTCGTCGGCACATCGATGCCTGCCACCGCGTTGCTTGCTTCATCGATCGTGCTGAAGAACGCAAACAGCGCAGAACCCGACCCCGTCATGGCTACCCCTGTACTCCACCTCGTCGAGATCTCGTCCCTCCATTCACCAACACGGGGGTCGAGAGACACAGCAGCGGGGAAGAGATCGTTTCGGATCGGTGGTCCGCCACGCAGGGATGGGGGCAGAGACTGGTCGTCCATGACATCTCCCGTCGGTCCACCAAGTCTGTCCCACTCATCGAACACGGCGGGCGTGGAGAGGGTGAACGGCGGAACGACGATTCCGAGCACAAAGTCGCTGATGGGCTCGTAGTCCTTCAACCGTTCGCCACGACCCTCGACGAGCTTGGTGCCTCCCACGAGGGAGAAGGGAACGTCAGCGCCGAGGGACTCTGCAAGTTCGGCCACGGTTTCACCGTCGATCCCGAAACGATCAGCCAACAGACCCAGAGTCGCAGCCGCATCCGCACTCCCCCCACCAAGGCCGGCGCCAGAAGGGATCCTCTTCCCGATGTCGAGGGACATTGGTTGGGTCACTCTTGCCGTCCGCCTGGCGACCTCGACCGCCCGCCACGCAAGATTCGTCTCGTCCTGCGGTGCCTCACCACCTCGCACGGTCACCAGGTCATCGGTGGCAGGCAGAACGGCGACATCGTCGGCGAGCGAGACGGATTGGAAGATGCCGCGCAGTGGGTGATACCCGTCAGCGGACCTCGGATACACGGCAAGGGTGAGATTGACCTTTGCGTACGCCGCAGCCTTCATCGGTCTCGTTCCTCGGCTCGGGCGATTGCTACGAACTCGAGAGGAACCAGCTGCTCGGGTCTCGAGGTCGGGTCGATTCCGGCCTTCGCGAGAGTTGACTCAGGATCTTCGAGGACGCTCAACAGCGATCCCCTGAGCATCTTGCGCCGCTGCCCGAACGCAGTCGAAGCAAGCTCGATTGCCCTGGCTGCGTGCCTCGACGAAACCTTCCGATCAAGCACGATCACTGCCGATTCAACCCTGGGTCGGGGCTCGAACACCTGAGGATGCACCGCGAAGGCGAACCTCTTCTCGGCGTGGAGGCCAGCGATCACAGAAGGCAAACCATATGTCTTGGATCCAGCATTGGCCAGCAGCCTATCGGCCACCTCGCGTTGGACCATGACAACGATTCGGGTGACACGGGATGCACGCTTGAGCGTATCGAGCACGATCCCCGTTCCCACGTTGTACGGGAGGTTCCCGACCAGCGTCCAGGTGCCAGCACCGAGGGCCCTGTCAAGGTCAGTCCTCGATGCATCTTCGAACCGAAGCTCAACGTTCTTCCTGGTTCCCAGGGTCTCAGCGAGGATGGGTTCGAGTGACTCATCTATCTCATAGGCGACCACGATCTTCGCCTGCTCGGCAAGCACGGATGTGATCGTCCCCGTGCCTGCACCGATCTCGACGACCTGGCTGGACTCATCGAGTTTCGCCTCGGCGACGATACGTCTCACGATGTTCGGATCTGCGAGGAAGTTCTGTCCAAAGGAGTAGGTGGGTCGATGATCGTGGGCGGCGAGGAGACGACGAATCTCACTCCTGGCTTGGGTACCGTCATCAACCACGTGGTGATCCGAACACTCGCGCCGCTGTCTCCGAGGTGAGCCTTGCGACCTCGCATCGGTCCAAGCCCCAAACGTCGGCGAGGGCCTCACCGGTATGAATGACGTTCGCTGGTTCGTTTGGTTCGCCACGCAACGGTTCAGGAGTCAGATAGGGGCTGTCCGTTTCGACCATCGTGCGATCTCGCGGAGCGTGCTTGGCGGCGAGGCGCAGTGCTTCACCCGTCTTGTAGGTGAGTGGGCCTGCAAAGGAGAACGTAGCCCCGAGCTCGCGGAACCGCTTCGTCCACTTCGAACCACCGGTCCAGCAATGCAGCACGGCGCGTTCACCGAGATCGGCGTCCTCGAGCATTGCGAACACATCCTTGAACGCATCCCTGCAATGGATGATGATCGGCTTGCCGAGGTCTCCAGCCAGAGATAGCTGGTCGGCGAATGCCCTGAGCTGGTCCCCCCTCGGTGCAAGATTGCGGTACCAGTCCAGACCGCACTCTCCAATTGCATCGGCATCTTGTGCGAGTTGCGCGATCCGGCCTCCAACCTCCGGCCACTTGGTTGCTTCGTGTGGATGCAGACCGGCCGACCAAAGCACGCGGTCAGAGAATCGTGCAGCGATGTCCCTGCTCTGCTCTGAGGATTCGACATCCACACCGGGACAGAGCAACCAGTCGACGCCCGCGTCCACGGCCCTGGTCAGTATCGCTTCTGGATCGTCATCAACGAGGAATAGATGTCCATGGGTGTCCACCCACGACAGCGTTGGCGCGTCGTTCGAGTCCGTTTCCATTTCAAGATGGTGCTTCGAGTTCGACCTTGGCGAACAAAGGGCCAAGTTCGCCAAGCATGGTGCCTGCCCGAACACCGGGCGCCTCCCAGACCGGCGCCCTGCCCCTGACCTCGGTGCCGAGCGCCTCAAGTACCAGCAGCGATGTCTCAGGGAGGTACGGCGAAAACGCCACGGCGTTGCCAGCGATCATCTGAAGTGCCACCCACAACGTCGTACCCGTCCTCTCCATGTCGGTCTTCGATGTCGTCCACGGGGCGAGGTCGTTGAGGTAGGCGTTGGCATCCTGGGCACCGGCCATGGCCCGCGCGATGCCTGCGCGAAGCTTCACTTCATACAGCAGCTGCGAAACCTCGTCGAGCGTCTCCGTACGGGATGTCAGCGCTGCATGATCTGCTTCGATGAGCGTGCCCGGCACGGGAACCGTGCCGCCGAAGTACCTGTTGGTCATCGAAACGACTCGATTGACGAGGTTGCCCCAGGTCGCGACGAGTTCTTCGTTGATGCTGCGAACTATCTCCTCGTCAGAGAGATCCGAGTCATTCGACTCAGGCAGCGACCGTGCAAGGGCATAGCGGAGCGAGTCCGACTCGAAGTGGTCCAGATACCAGCCGAGAGGCCGTCCAACACCACGGGACTTCGAGGCCTTGGCGCCACTGAACGTCACGTACTGGTTCGCAGGGACATTCGTGGGAAGGTTCAATCCTCCATGTCCCATGATCAACGCCGGCCAATAGATGGCGTGGAACGGGATGTTGTCCTTTCCGACAAAGTACAGGGTCTCGGCTTCGGGATCCTCCCACCAGGCCTTCCACGCATCAGGTGTGCCCTGCTGCTCAGCCCATTCCTGGGGGGCAGAGAGATACCCCATCACAGCTTCCCACCAAACATAGATCGACTTCCCTGGGCCGAGGGTGTCGACGGGGATCGGGATTCCCCAATCGAGATCTCTCGTGAATGCGCGATCGTGGAGGCCCTCCTCGACCATGCCCACGGCGAAGTTCACAACGTGGGGTCGCCAACCCTCCTTCGATCTGAGCCACTCGAGCATGGGCTCGTTGAATGCGCTCAGCTTCCAGTAGTAGTGCTCTGTCACTCGCAGAATCGGTGTCGACCCTGACAGCTTTGAACGCGGGTCGATCAGATCCGTTGGATCGAGTGTCTTACCGCAGTTGTCACATTGGTCGCCGCGGGCATCGACATACCCACAGTGTGGACATGTTCCCTCTACGTAGCGATCCGGGAGGAAGCGCTCGGCCGCAGCATCGAAGTACTGCTCAGAGGTCTCGGTGTACAGGTAGCCGTTCTCGAGCAGCTTGAGGAAGAAATCCTGGACGACCCGCTTGTGGGTCTCGGTTCCGGTTGTTGTGAACAAATCCCAGTCGATGCTGAGATCATCCCAGTACGTCAGGAATTCCGGGTGGTACTTGTCAACGATCTCCTGAGGTGTCACACCCATCTCGTCGGCCTTCACCGTGATGGGTGTTCCGTGAACATCGGATCCAGACACCATCAGCACGTCGTCTCCGACGGAGCGACGGAAGCGGGCATAGATGTCGGAGGGGAGATATGCCCCGCCGATGTGTCCAAGATGGAGTGGTCCCTGTGCATATGGCCACGCGACCGCAACCAGGACCTTCTTTGGATGTGTGTCGGTCATGACAGCGATGCTACCGCCTCATCTGCCGGTCGCAGGTCGCAGAAGGAATCACCGTCTCTCCGGCCCTCGACCTGGGCCAGGCACGGAAATCGTTTCCTGCCCAGCACCGGTACCATCATGGAGTCAGTGCGAGGCCGACAAATCAACACGGAGGTTCAGACTTGGGCACGCTCATGGTCAGAAAAATCGATGACCTTGGAAGGGTCGTCGTTCCTGCGGAAACCCGCAGGCTGTTCAATATCCATGAGGGGGACGAACTAGCGATCAGCGTGGAGAATGGTGGAATCGTTCTCCGGAAACTCAATGCGATATGCGTGTTCTGCGAGGGAGACGAAGGCCTTGCGGATTTCAAAGCTCGGAGCGTCTGCAGGACCTGCCGCGACAAGATCTCTGAGATCTAGTCGTATTGCTTCACGACAAGGTCGTAGAGCTCTCGCCTGCTCACGCCGGTGCTGGCGGCGATCTGGCGCACCGCGTCTGATGTGGTGAAACCCTGATCGATCAGATGTTTCGCAGCTTCCAAAGCATCCTGCATGTCGGGCTCGGATCGCTTGGCGCCTCGGATGACCACCGTGAACTCACCGCGAATGTTGTCCTTGTCGCCCCAATGCGAGATCGCTTCCGCAAGAGTGCCACGCCATATCTCTTCGTGCAGTTTCGTGAGCTCCCTGGCGAGCACAATCCTCCTGTCCGGCTCCATGTGGTCTGACAGATCCTCGAGATCCCTTACGACCCTTCCGGGCGCCGCGAACAACACCACCGTGCGCTGCTCGGCGCCGATCGCCTCGACCACAGCGGACCGCGCCTTGCCCTTGCGTGGTAGAAACCCCTCGAACACGAAACGATCGCCGTCGAACCCTGAGACAGCCAGAGCGGTGACGACCGCGGATGGCCCGGGTAGGACCGTGACAACGGCTCCCACGCCGATCGCAGCGCCGACAGCAGACATGCCCGGGTCCGAGACAACAGGCATGCCGGCATCGGAGACGACTACGACGGTGTGACCCTGCTCGAGGTGCACCGCCAGCTCTCTGAGCCGCGACTTCTCGTTGTGTGCGAAGAAGCTCTTCATCGGCACGGATGCACCGATGTGTGTGAGGAGCCTGCCCGTTCGACGTGTGTCCTCGGCAAATATCACATCCGCGCCAGACAATGCCTCAACGGTGCGCTCAGAGAGGTCTCCAAGATTCCCGATGGGTGTCGCGCAGAGGACGAGTGTTCCGGCCATCGTCTGGCATGGTAGATGCGACGATCCGCATCCCAGGCCTCGGAAGTTCCGTATCCGGTGCTGCTTCGAGAATCCAACGCCTGGCTCCGAGACCCAACACTCGTCGCGGTTGCATGACCGTGGAGGAGATCACAAGGCCATCACAAGAAAGCACTGCCACCGATATGGGGCAACTCAACGTGAACGTGTGGATCGATCGGGCCAGTAGCAACACCGGGGATCCATCGGCTCCGCGAATGCCAAGGAGCCGCTCGAGCGGTGTCCCAAGCACGCAGACATCGACCAACGACCAAGACCCGCCGGTCAGACGAACTCTGCGGTACATCAGGGTGCCTGGTACCCTTGTCGCACCATGGCAAAGGCAAAACGACGCAAACTCAGGGCTCGCCGTTCCAAGGCGAACCACGGCCGCAAGCCCAACGCCGGCCGCGGCTGATTCAGCCACGCCGCTCTTCCTGTCACCCAATTCCGGTTCACAAGACCTGTGTACACCGCGTCGACAGCGATGTGAAGGCATCTGTAGGCGCGCCCTCCGGGCAGTCCGATCGCTCACTGCGAACTGTGAACTGTGGACTTCTGTCACACGCCCAGTTGCTGGCGCAGGGAAGCACCTGCCGCCGCATCCGTCGAGGCCACAAAGAATATCTTCTCATCCACGCGGTCTATGAACACATAGGTCGAACCGCCCTCGAAGAGCAACCCGCCTCCCGACTCACGGGTTGAACCAGCATTCATCGCGCTACGGACATGGATGATCAGGGCGTCCGTCAGTTCCTCGGCGTCCTGGATCGTCTCACCGTCATACACCCAGGCAACGGCAGTATCGCTCCCTTTGATGAACGCTCGGTAGGTGTCGTTGCCCCATCCCGCGGCGGCCTGGGTGACCTCGCCCGGACGCAACGATTCAAGCAGCAACATGCGAATCCCCCACTCACCGAACGTGACCTCATCGAACAGCTCCCATCCGCCGAGGGCAACCGTGAGCTTGGGAATCTCGGACGGAAGTTCGGATCGAGCGTATTTCTCGGGGTGGAGGATCTGCTCGGAACTGATCGGCAGTTCCAGGTATGCCTCGTCCACACCCTTGAGACCGCCTTCACCTATCAGGAATCCACTGAAGACCAGACCATGCTCGTAGGGGAACGTGAGATCCTGTTGGATCCAGGCCGGAGCGTCGTCGAGCACGGACGTGTCGAAAGAAAGGGACTCGAGGACAGCCTTCGCAGCATCCGCGGGATCCATCGATTCGAGATAGAGGAACTGCTGATACGTCGCATCGCCCTCGACGAGCGCGAGGACGCCCGAAACGTCGTCTCCGGATCCCTCCTCGATGAGCTCTTCGTAGACGTCGTTGAAATCGAAGTGCTGGTCGGTGAGCGCATGAACGAGTTCGTGGACGATCGTGATCTCTTGGAGTGGCGTGATCCCATCAACCGAGACAGGAACGACGAGCTCCCTGACATCCGGGTCATAGAAGCCTGCCACCTGTTCGGTGTAGAGGTTGATGAGTAGCTGATAGAGGTCGGTGTCCCCATCGAGCATTCCAAAGAGTTCGAAGACCGCCTGGTCACCGGCCAGTTCCTCCGGATCAAGATCCTCCTCCATCGTCGAACGGACCCGCGCCTGGAATTCGGCTTCGTCGAGAATGGTCACTGTGGGGATCTCAAGGAAAGGCAGTCCTCTGCTCTCCTCAGCGTCCAGCATCAAGACACCGATCCTGGCTCTCATCGCAGCTGCGACGTCTGGAGCGATCGACTGCGACGTCGATCCTGGGATCGCACCCGGGGCGATCGATGTGAGCGGAGCCTCGGTCGTGGTCGTGGCCCTTGTCGAAGAGGTTTCTATCTGCTCGCCAATGCTC
>QMQC01000086.1 GCA_003648875.1 Actinomycetota bacterium | reverse complement strand
GTGTTGGCCTCAACCCTCCGTTCGCTGAGCTTGCTGAGGATGTACACGTGTCATTGGCCGAGGCGCTGAACGATGAGGTCGCCGAACATGCCCGCGAGCTGATCGCAACGCTCGCCGGCTACGAACCTGGCGTGTCGACCGTGCTCATCGAGTTCGCCAGAGGCGGTCCCGAGGGCACCCAGCCGCCACTCCCCGACCCGTACGGATACAGCTTCTCGCTGCGCCACCTGTCGCCGGACATTCTCAGCCGGGCAGCTGCGCTCTATGTGTGGGTGACACCCGAGGAGAGCCGTCGTCGCAACCTGGACCGGGCCGTTCCGGGCCTCGAGGGGGATGCATCGATTCTCCACCACGGTGTCCCCGAGGTCGTCATGCGCGGGGACTACGGCGTCGACGACTTCCTGTGGTTGATGGAACGCGGCGGAGGGCGCTCCATAGGCGTCGAGACCGACGATGGAACCTTTGCGATTCCGGCAGCGGTCTTTGACAACCGCGTCGATCACACGTCGTTTCTCAGGGCAGACCACTCCGAGTGGGATCCCGGTCTGGTTGAGGAACTCCACAGAGCGCTCGAGGGCAGCTTCGCCGAGCTCGATTCTCGGAAGTGACGTCAGAGCGTCTCACTGAATGGACACGTGGGCTTCAGCTTCGGGCGAAATGTAGAAGACCCCGCATGTCGCCACCATCTGCCGCTCGGAGAGCGGTCAGGTAGCTGTGACGCAACTCCGCGATTGATACACCCGACGCAGCACCCCAAGTGAATCGGGATTGACCGAGTGACACAACCAGGTAGTCAGCGGCAATGCGGCCGTGACGACCATTCCCGTTTGGAAACGGATGAATGGCGACAAGTCTGTGATGGAATCTGATAGACATTTCATCGGGCTCGTAGGTCGCCGAGTCGAACCATGTGACAGTGTCGAGGACCAGGGAGCGAACGGCTCCCGAAATCTGCTCGAAAGACAGGCCGAGGTTGGTGTCACGGTTGCGGTAGATGCCAGCCCAAGACCACACGTCACCAAACATCGCTTTGTGGAGACCGCGAAGGTACCCGTCATCGAGTAGTTCACCCGTTGGAGGAGCCCGTCTGAGGAGTGCCTCGGAGATGTTGCGCTGTTCGGCCTCGAAGAGCTCACCCCGCGTCGCGATGTAGCTCGGGATGAGACCTTGGCGATCGTCCTCGCCCAAAGCGGTGTGACCATCGCCGCCAGGGACAAGAGGATCCCGGATCATGGAGTCTCGTCATCCCTCCACAAGCCGCGCTTGTCCACGAAGCGCTCGGCGAGCTCGCCGATCTGAGACTCGAACACGGCATCGGAGACAGCCTGATCCTCAAGGCGCCTGTGGTGGGCCACCGGATCCAGATGTGTGTGGGCCTTTCTCCTCGACCGTTCCCGAACCATCGTGTCAAGATCCGTCCGGGGGACCAGCACGTACACGAGGTCACATTCGAGTGCGTCCGCCGCACGCCGCAGGGTCTCGAGCTTGATTGTCTCAGCGACCTCGCTGCTTTCGATGTCGTGAATGGTCTTCGGGCTGATACCCATGCGCCCTGCAAGTTCAGAGCCCGACATGCCGAGGGCATCACGAATCGCGCGAATCCAGCCCCGGTGGGGCCGGGGAGAACCTATGAGGGGCCTGATCGCATCGAATCGTTGATCCAGCCGCCGTCGTGCGAGGTAATTGTCTCGTGCCATGAACGCATCATACTGGCTATAGCCAGAAAGTCAATATATATCATCTGGCTATAGCCCGATATTCGTACCTGTTTGTCCGATCACAGCCGGACGTTTGACCGTCACAGTCCGTCCCTTGTTGCTACGAGGAGCGCATTGTCACAAGGATCGATCAGCGGTTCCCGACTGGGAACGCTTCCTGTCTCACCGCCGCGATACGTTCGATTCATGGAATACGACACGACCTTCATCGCCGGAGAACCGCTCGCAGACCTTGAGACGGCGCTCGACAATCTCCGGATCTGTGACCTGCCGTGCGGATGTCTCGGATTCTCCGGCACGCTCCCGAAGTGGCTCAGCCAGAGCCTCGAACGCGCCCTCAAGACAATCGATGCAGAGCTCGCCGAGCGCGCGGAGGAGCAGGAACTGGACAACGAGGCAATGGATTCCGTACGGGAACTGCTGCTGCGGCTCGGCCTTTCGCAGACCGCAGATGACTGACCATGAGAACCGCAGGAGTTTTCCCTGGTGCGAGCGCTCTCAGGCCTCGCTGCCCGACAAAGGCGCAACGATCGGCCGCTCGGACGACCATGGGAAATTGATCCACCGATCCGTGCGGCGCCAGACAAAGTCAGCCTTGATGACGGACGCTGACTTCTCATAGAGAACAGCCGCTCTCGTGGTACGTACTGAGTGCGCAACGAACTCATAGACCTTTGCGAGCGTATGCCCCGTGTCGGCCACATCGTCGACCACGAGGATGTCTGATCCCTGGAGGTCGACCAACTCGAGATAAGGCGGCAGGATCACGGGCACATCGAGCCGTTCGTCAACGTCGGTGTAGTACTCGACGTTCATGATGTAACAGTTCTTGATCGACAATGCATATCCAAGCGAACCCGTCGGTATCAACCCGCCACGTGCGATTCCGAGAATGATGTCCGGCTGGAAACCATCGTCCGCGATCTGGCGTGCCAGTTCACGCACACCGACTCCATAGTCGGCCCACGTCAGGATCTCCCGCACAATGCCACCATTGTCTTCGGTCATCGCACCTCATATTCGACGTGCCCAGAACCGTAAACCAACGGTGCGCCCTAAGCAGCTCCATGGTTGGATCGTCGCACAGGGTGACACGCTCAGTCCTACACGGGGTACTGCGAGAATGGGTCGCCCGTGTCGAGTGGACCTCGACCAGGGGCACTCCTGGTATTGCACCAGTGATCCTCATGGTGCTGTCGGTTGCACATCGACTGATCAGCAGGTCGGGATGTCGTAGCCGCCAAACGGCAGAGGTAGGACGTCATCACGCTCGAGCGTCGAGGCGTCAAGTCCGAACCATGTACCGCCCGCACCTCCATCGATGAACACCCACGCCCGATCGATCGTTGAGTCCGCGATGACAGACACAACAGGCCCGTCGAGACTGTCCGACCAGCACGCCGAGAGTGCTTCCGCGTCGGACCGAAGGGCATGGTGCAAGCCATCGGAGAGGTTCAACTCGTCCTCAACTGCCGAGCCATCAACCACCCAGACGAATTCACTCCCGTCAACCAGGAACGTCAAATCGCGCTCGCAGTCCGGTGCGAGGCAGATCCAATCGACGACGCTATACGCAGGTGCGCCGTCGATCAGCAGATAGAAACCGTGCTCTCCACCGAGGTCATCGTACGCGAGTCGCGAGCCGGGAAGCGCAGGACTCACGGATCCATCGAGAGAAACCGACCCGTCGAACTGTGGTAACGACCAGGTAGATCCGATCGTCTCGGGAATCGTCGAGGTGGTGGCCGGAGTCTCGGGAATCGTCGAAGTGGTGGCCGGAGTCTCGGACTCTGAATCCGAACAGCCAGCGATCAACAGGACCGTCATCAATGTCGCGTACACGTACCGCATCGTCCCCAAGTTTCGATCGCTTTGTCGATTGTACGCACGTGATCCTGGGGGCTCAAGGTGCCATCGCAGCATTCGAGCCGTACGCAGATCCGGTACGCGGTGCCGTAGCCGATGGCCCCTGTCGCCGTGGCGTCTCGTTCGTGGCGTCAGTGCTTGATGTCAGTGCCGATGAGAGTCATCAGCGTCGCTGTCATCATGGCAATCGTCTCGCTGTTGGAGCCGGCTGGGGCGACGGTTCCGGTGCATATTGTGAGGGTCCGCCCGGACTTGATGACGGCAGCCGAGGCCACATAGCGCTCTGCTTCGGCGGGCCGGAGAAGATTGATCTTGTACTCCACGGTGAGTACCGCAGCTTCTGCAGGCATCAGCGAGAATGCCGCGTAGCCGCATGCCGAATCGAGGGCCGTTGCGATCGCTCCGGCATGTTTGAAGCCGTGTTGTTGGGTGAAGTCCTCGTGATGGTCGAATTCGAGGTCGATCCAACCCGGGCCGAGGTCCGTGATGCTGACCCCGAGGGTGCTCATCATGGGCTGGGCATCGAAGCTTGCCCGGACCCTTTCGGCATAACCGGGATCGGCGGGGATGAAATCGGGTCTCATGGACCCGTTCTGTGCCTCTGACGAGAGCGAGGTCAAAATGAATGCCCGATATCCGTTCCGCGCCCTCCCAACCCGTTGCTGGCCCAAAGATCCACAGTTCCGGGTCTCCCCGGGATCGATGCTCTTGTGCGACCCCTTGTACGACCGTCTGCCCGGTCTACGCTTCCATATGCGAATCATGGGAATCGTCATGGGACTCGTCCTTGTCTTGATCAGCTCCGTCTGGATACTTCAAGGCTTCAATTCTCAACTCGTTCCACAGAGTTTCATGACCGGCAGCCGACTTTGGATCGTGATTGGCGTATTGACTTTCGTTGGGGGTTCAGCGCTTGCCCGACTGAATTGGAGCCGGCGCTGATCCACAGCGGGTGAAATCCCCTGTGACCATTGGACACCAGGCCTGGGCCGGCGCGGATCGGGGAGCGCAGGCCAGGGATCGTCGTGAGAAATATGTTGCCCGGCGCGGGCAGTCGCGGTAGCCTCGACGGTCCGGCAGATTCAAGCGGGAAGGGCGAGAATAATGCCAACGTATATGGACGTACACAACATGGACGGAGGAGTCTCGGCGAGCGACGTCGCAGGGGCTCACCAGGCCGATCTGGAGACACAGACCAAGTACGGGGTGAACTACAAACGGTATTGGGTTGACGAGACGGCCGGGAAGATCTTCTGCCTCGTCGACGCACCGGACGCCGAGACTGCGGCGACCGTGCACCGCGAGGCGCACGGCCTTGCGGCAGACGAGATCTACGAGGTATCCGAAGGCTCATAGCCGAACCCGACACCGCATCGGTGTTCCTTCGCTCCGGCGTCAACCGGGGTGGTCCCCATCAATAAAGCGACCGCAGGTCGAGCTTGGTGAGAACACTGCGCGACAGAATCCACATTGTGATCTACGCATACCAGCAGGGACTCGTCGAACCGAAGGACACAGCCGGGTAGGAGAATCGGCCGGACGGCCGACACGGTATGGTCTTGTGGCCGATGACAGAGCGTTTGCTCTCTGGCACATTTGTTTCCACGCGGTGGACGGACTCCTCGTGCATGACCGAAAGGAACGACACATGACATCTCACGCTCCAACGACTGCCGACAGGCAGAGTTTGGACCGCTTGAAACTCCTGGTATTGCTGGCAGTGGCAGCAGTCATGGTTGCCGTGGCGGCCGGTGCTCTGCTTCTGATCCTCGATCCCACATCCGGTTCCTCAACCGAGGCAGCGTTGGGCGTGGCGGCCGCGATAGGCGGAATAGCGTCCGGAGTTCTGGTCATCGCTGCACTCATCTATGCCCAAGTCAAGAATCTGTGGCGGCTCGCACCGATCGGTATTCGGATCGTCCTGTGGGTATTCATAGCCTTCGGGGTGGCGGTCACGGTGTGGAACCTGATCTCACAGCCCTTCAGTTCCTGATGGGCCATTTCGATATTTCGACAAATGAAGGAGCAAGACCGTGCTAGTCAGCATGTCAATTGATATCGATGCGCCGCCAGAAGCAGTTTGGCCCTACCTGGTGGAGCCAGAGAAGACGATGGAGTGGTTCACGGCGCTGAAGCGCTTCGACTGGACCAGCGAACCCGGTGGAGTGGGGTCAACGTTCTACTGGCTTGAAGAGGCATCCGGTCGTCAATTCAACATCAACTTCGAGACCACGGAATGGGAGCCCAACCGCGTCTTCGCCTATCGAATGACCGATGGGGACTTCTTCAAGAGCTATGACGAGCGCTGGACGATCGACGAGATCCCCGGGGGGTGCCGATTCACGTTCAATGACCACATCGTGTTTCCCTACGGACCAATTGGATGGATCATCGGATACTTCGCTGCTCGCAATGCCGCCACCGAGGGAGCAGAGATCCGCGAAAACCTGAAGCGCATCGTCGAGGCCGAAGCGAACTAGGAGAGCGCATGCGAGTGTCGATAGAGAGGCACTCCGGATCAACTATGGGAAGTGTTCGTGTCTCAGGAGGATGGGAGCATCGCAACGATCCCGGCCATCTGCTCTCGCCACTGGAGGAGCGCTGAACGGCCCTTGTCTGTGAGCGCGAACACAGTACGAGGTGTCCGTTGGCGGTAGGTCTTCTCCACGGTCACATACCCGACGGATTCGAGTTTGGTCATGTGACCTCCAAGGTTCCCCCTGGTCATGCCGGTCTCGTTCTGGAGGTATACGAAGTCGGCCTCATCAAGGACGACGAGATGGGCCAACAGCGAGAGCCGGGCCGGCTCGTGGATTGTCCGGTCGATCGCCTCGAACGATTCGGGACCTGTCGGGGTTCTGGAACGTCTAGACATCAAGGCGTTCCTTGGGGAGCGGATACGCCCTGACGAAGCGGGAGAGCAGGACAACTCCGGTGGGCACCATGACGATTGCCGGCAAGCCGAACATCGCAATGACATCCCACCATCGTCCCGTGTCCGTTGTGGCGACCGCGATTTCGGCTCCGGCCATCCCCACTGCACCCAGGATCGCGTAGCCGTAGAAGCGGGCTACTCCGAGGTAGTAGGCCGCAAGGCTGAACATGACGACCATCTTGACGGCGAGTATCCCAAAGAGAATCAGCAGAAGCGGAACCCCGCTGGCAAAGGATCCTGTGACGGCCATCATCGTTGCTCCGACCATGAGAATGGACACCGATACCGCGATCGCTCCGACCACTCCGGCCCTTGTTCGATGTTTCTGGTTCGGTTTGAAGTAGCCGACTCATGGCAACATGATATGGCGTTTTGCTGCCACGTACACAGGATTGCTTCCCAAGAGCACGACGAGGTAGATCGCAATCCCGTATGACAGTCCAAGATCGCCTGCCATCATCCAGACAACCACGTTCAGGAACAGAACACCGAGGTAGATGTCAAAGAGTCCGTCATCAAAGACGCGCGACCACATCTTGTTCTCAAGTGTTCGGCCCTTTGAGGCCATCGATCGGGTCGTCATCTCAGTCCCTGTCTGCGCTCTCGGGCCGAACCGATGGCCACACCGATGGCCACACCGATCGCCGCGCCCATACCGATGTTGACATCCAGCGCCACACTGAGAACCGCTCCG
>QMQC01000085.1 GCA_003648875.1 Actinomycetota bacterium | reverse complement strand
GATCCGTCATCGTTGACCGACCAAGCGATCACTGACTGGGCAGACTCTGTTGCGATCGATCACGAGGTGGATCGTGTCGGCGCCAAGTACGTGCGTCGATGTCTGAATGTCTCTAGGAAGCTCGCAGCATTCTGGTCCGCAAGGACCCAAACGAAGGGCGATCCGGATGACTGGCGATCCCGCGTAGATCTTGCGCTCGGTGTGCGCGCATGGCGACCCCAACTCGATCTGGCACAGCATCTACTCGAAGATTTACCGACCGAAGACACATTCTTGCGGGTCGTCGGATTGTTCCGGCTCGTCCACAACGAACCGTTTCTCGATGAGATGTCCTTCCAGGAATGGTTCGAGACGCGACAGAAACGGGCAGGGTGATTAGCATCGATTTCATGCAGCGGAGAGCACTCCTGATATCGATGATCGTGGCTATTGCAGCATTGTCCGTTGCGTGCACTTCTTCCGATTCCGATGCCACGACGTCGTCAACCACCGACGCACCCGTAACGACCATGGCTGTGTCCCAGGACTCGCAGCCCGACACGGACTCCACGACAACAACGGCACAGCCGAAATCGATACTCACCGCACCGGAGTACAAGATCGTGGATCGTATCCAGGGCGAGGGGGAGGGGGAGGGCGACACGGTCATCGTGCTCCTCGACCCGGCAACGTACGATTCGCTGACGGACCTCGATCTGTACGACCTGATCGCTGAGATCGTCGAGCTGTTCCCACCCGTTGCGGTCGTGCATGTGGTCGACGATGAGCCAGCTGCGAACGTCGTGGGTGACCCGGACGCATCTGAAGCGGACCGCGAGGCCGTCGCCATGAACTATCTCGCCAGACTCGACAACGGATTCAATATCACATACCTGGGTCCGTTCGCCTCGTCCGGCACGGCAGTGCTCGGCTCATAGGGCGATATCGGATCGGCTGCTCAGGCAAGGAGAATGGTTGCTGTGATCAAGAAGCCGGTGAAGCCCACGATGTCCGTGACCATCGTCAGGAATATGTTGGACGCCAGCGCCGGATCCTGACCGACCCTGCGGAGCGCCACAGGTATTCCCGAGCCGACGAGACCTGCGACCAGGAAGGCGACCCACACAGAAACGAACACGATCACGCCCAGATCGACGGGATCGATACTGGTCGCTCCCGTCTGGAAAGCTGTCACGGTCATCGCAGCGATGAACGCAGCGGTGAGGGCCATGACCGTGCCATCGATCAGTCCGACGGCCACCTCTCTCCTGATCGCTCTTCCGGCCCGCCCCGGGGGAAGATCGCCCACGGCCATGGATCGGATTATCACCGCAAGGCTCTGTGCACCCGAATTGCCGGCTAGCAGCGCCACAATGGGCATGTACGCAGCGAGCACCGCATAAGTGGTGAGAGTGGATTCGAAGCGAGAGATCAGTGCGGCGAGAGCCACACCGACCACAAGATTGAAGAAGATCCATGGAAGTCGTCTGCGAACCGACCGGCCGACCGGCGTGAATACCGTCTCTTCGACACCCGCGCCAACCATCACGGCAATGTCCTCGCCCACCTCTGCAAGGATCGCCTCAATGGCCTCGGACACCTTGACCATGCCTACGAGCACGCCGCGAGCGTCGACAACCGGGATGGCGATCAGGTGGTATCGCTGAATCTGCTCAGCGACCTCCTCACGGTCCGTGTCGGTTCTGACTTTCACGATCTCGGTCTCCATCACGTCATCCAGGCCGGTGCCCGGACGTGCGAATACGAGCTTCCGGAACGGAACGACCCCGACGAGCCTGCCTCCGTCGTCGACCACATACACATAGCGCAGGTTCGATCCGAGTTCGGCATGTAGCCGACGGAGAAGCTCGATCGCTTCTCCACAAGACATGCCGACAGGGAGTGCGGCGACATCGGTTGTCATCATGCCGCCGGCCGAGTCAGCAGCGTAGATCAGCAGCCGTTCGACCTCGCTCGCAGTCTTTGTGTCAAGCGCACTGAGTACGGCGGTTCGCTCATGGGGTTCGAGCGCGCCGATCACGTCGACGGCCTGGTCTGTCTCCATCTCTGATACGAGGGCGGCGGCCTCTTGAGGAGTCAGCTCTTCGAGAATGTCTGCAGCGGCTTCCGGATGCATCTCGTCGAGAACGTCACCCGCTTCATCCGCGGGGAGTTCCTGGAGGAGATCTGCGGCGCCCTCCTCGTCGATTGCCTCAAGGATGTCCGCTGCTTCATGGGGGTCACCACCGGCAAGCTCCTCCCAAACATCCTGGTGCGAGTCAAGATATTCCTCGGCCTCGCTGGGGCGTCGGCGTGCAAGCTCGCGGATGGTCGAGCCGAGCTGCCCCGGGCGCGTGATACGAATCTTCATGACGTGTTCCAGCCTATCGGCTCGGTGCGCTTCGGACGCGCAACGGGTCCCCAGGGGGATAGGGACCCGTTGCTTTTCCTACGAACTCCCAAGGGGGGACAAGGCAGCTCGTAGTTGGTTTAACAGGTCCCCCAGGGGGGACGAGGGGACCTGCTGAGGGTCGTCTGGCGACCCAGCACCCTCAGGATACCCCATGGCACCATGTCTGTGAGGTGAATGCGATATCTTTCTCAGGAAACCAAAATTCGGCCAGAAGGTCCTTCCTCGAAGGTCCTCTCTACGATCCTTCCGATCACCCATCCCGTGACACCCTCATCAGAAAGGGCCTGTACGAGCGCGTCTGAGAGGGGCTCGTCAACTGCGATCAGGAGTCCGCCGCTGGTCTGAGCATCAGCGAGTATCCACTTGATGTCGTCGGGGATGTTGGCAAATGTGGTGAGCGAATCGATAGCCGCAAGGTTTCGCCTGGTACCTCCTGCGATCTCGCCAGCTGCAGCGAGCGGGAGTGCGCCTTTGAGAATCGGAACCGAAGCCGATTCGATGACTGCGCTGACGCTCGAACCGCGTGTCATCTCGGAGAGGTGACCAAGCAATCCGAAACCTGTCACGTCGGTGATGGCTTTGGCCCCTACGCGCCGAGCCGCGGTGGCGGCACCCTTGTTCAGTGTCACCATCATGGCGATCGCTGCTTCGACGACTTCGTCCGGTGCCTTACCGTGCTTTGCGGCCGTGGCCACGATGCCGGTGCCGAGGGGCTTGGTGAGGACGAGGTTCTGGCCCGGTCGTGCTTCGCTGTTGGTCGTTATGTCGCCGGGAGGAGCCACGCCGGTGACGGCAAAGCCGTACTTCGGCTCAGGGTCGTCGACGGAGTGTCCGCCGAGGACCGTACACCCCGCTTCCCCCATGATCTCCAAGCCGCCCTCGATCACATGTCCGAGGACATCGAAGGGGATCGTGTCTCTAGGCCATCCAACGAGTTGGAGCGCGGTCAGGGGGTCGGCGCCCATTGCGTAGATGTCGCTCAGCGCGTTCGCCGCGGTGATCCTGCCCCAATCGTACGGGTCATCAACGATCGGTGTGAAGAAGTCGACGGTTTGGACAATCGTCTGATCCTCACCGACGAGAAAGACCCCGGCGTCATCCAGACCCGAGATTCCCACGAGAAGGTCAGGGTGCCGAGTGGCTGGGTGGTTGTGCGTATGGCGCAGGACCTGCGTCAGCTCGTCAGGACCGAGCTTGCACGCTCAGCCGGAGCCGTGTGAGTACGCCGTGAGGCGGAGATGTTGCATGGGAGAACAGTAGACAGACGACGGACGGCAGACGACAGTGGTCGGTCTACGGTTGCTGTCAACCATCCTTGGAGGAACAATGCGAGTCGGTGTCATAGGTGGGGGGACCATGGGCGTCGGGATTGCGCATAGGTTTGCGGCGAATGGCGCGCAGGTCGTGATCGTTGACATCGATCTTGACATGGCCCGATCGGCAGTGCAGCGCGTAGCTGACACGCTCGACAGGGCTGTCGAGAGGGGGAAACTCAACCCTGATGATCTCGATCGCATCCTCGCCAATGTCGATGCTGCCGGCTCGATCGAGGAACTCGACGAGGGCCTCGATCTCATCATCGAGACCGTTGTCGAGGACGTTGGACTGAAACGGACGATCCTGTCCGCTGCCGAGAAACGAGATTCGAAGGTTCTTGCCTCGAACACGTCGAGCATTTCGATCGACGAACTTGCAGAACCATTGGAGCGACCTGAACGCTTTGCCGGCATGCACTTCTTCAACCCGGTGTGGGCGATGCACCTCGTCGAGGTGATCAAGGGGACTGCGACTTCACGAGGAACGTTGGATGCGATCGCATCGATGGTCGAGTTCTTGACGATGGACCAAGCGCTCATCAACGATTCGCCCGGTTTCGCAACAAGCCGACTCGGTGTGCTCGTGGGGATCGAGGCTGTTCGCATGGTTGAGGAGGGAGTTGCTGATCCACAGGACATCGATCGTGCGATGAGACTCGGTTACAGACACCCGATGGGTCCGTTGATGCTCGGCGACCTTGTCGGGTTGGATGTCAGGCTGAAGATCGCATCACATCTTGCAACGGTCTACGGCGAGAGGTTCGAGCCGCCCGAGTTGCTGCGTACGATGGTTGCTGAGGGCAGATTGGGAAAGAAGTCCGGCGTCGGGTTCTACGACTGGACGTCTGGCTCACCTTTGCCGGTCGAGGAAGCGTGAGATCGCTTGACATGTGACGTCCGGTTTGTCCGCCAGTGGGTTGTGGCGTGCGCCCTCGATGACAGCCAACTCGGCACCAGGGATCAGGTCGGCCATCTCATCGTTGATGGACATGTAGTTCTCGTCGAGGCCGCCAACGATGAGTAGAACCGGCATTGTCAGGTTTCCGATTTCATCCCAGACCGATGGTTGTGCTCCCTGACCGTATCCGTGAAGGGCCGAGGCGAGACCTTCCGCAGAGTTCTCCGATCTCACGCCGCTATCCCAGACACGATAAGCCTCGTCCAAGTGGTCGAGCGAGGTGATGCCAGCGGCCGTCCAGGAGTCGATGAAGGCCTCGACACCGATGTCCCTGATCCTGTCGGCGAGCACGTGATCTCGCTCCATGCGCAACTCCCTTTCGGCAGAATCATCGATACCGGGATTCGACGAGACGAGAATGAGATCTGACACGTTCGAATGATCCCCGATGGCCGTCAACAGAGCCATGCGACCACCCTGGCTGTAGCCCATCAGCGGTGTTGGCTTCCCGAATCCCTCCAGGAGGACATCGATTGCTGCGGTCACGCTGTCGACGTCGGTCGGATGGGTCCTGCTCAACCCGTGGCCGGGGAGGTCCGGTGCGATTACGCGTCGGTCGAGGCTCGCGGCTATCGGCGAGAACTGCTCCCCGGTGAGGGAGAAGCCGTGGAGAGCAACGATGTCGGTGCCTGCTCCGAATCGGCGAATGTGGAGCACGTGGTCAGGCGTCGTCGATCGGTATCTCGGTGGTGAGCACCTTGTACACCACCGCCGCAATGGCAGCGAGAACGCCGAGGAGTATGAGCTTCTTCATGAACAGATCGTATTACAAACCTTGTGCTACAGCATACGAATTGTGTGACCAGCTGCTCGGCCATTGGGAATCACTACGATTCTCATATGACCCCCTCTCGTCGTGCTCGACGTGCATTCCCCTTCGTTGACCGCGGGACGTTTGGCTCGAGGGTCAAGGCCTACGTCGAGCTGACGAAGCCACGGATCATCGAGTTGCTGCTCATCACGACGATCCCAGCGATGGTTGTTGCGGCACAAGGCTGGCCCGGTTGGCGACTCGTTGCGTTGGTGCTCATCGGGGGATCGTTGTCTGCAGGCGGCGCCAATGTCATCAACCAGGTGTACGACAGGGACATCGACCGGATCATGAACCGCACAGCAGGGCGGCCGATACCCACCGGTCGGGTCTCGCCGAAGGCAGCAACGCGTTTTGGTCTCACGCTTGGCCTGGCAGGCTTCGTTGTTCTGACCGTCGGATCGACGCTTCTTGCCGGTGTGCTCTCACTGGTCGCATTCGGCTTCTACGTCGTGGTCTACACGATGCTGCTGAAGCGATCGACAACTCAGAACATCGTGATCGGAGGTGCGGCGGGCGCCGTTCCCGCCCTGATCGGGTGGGCTGCGGTCACGGGCGGGCTCGCCACTGCCCCCTGGGTGATGTTCGCCATCATCCTGTACTGGACGCCGCCACACTTCTGGGCTCTTTCGATCAAATACGAAGAGGATTATCGGCGAGCAGAGATCCCCATGCTCTCCGTTGTCTCGGGCATCGAGATGACATTCCGCGAGATCGTGTGGTACTCGGTGATGACGGTGGGTGTGAGTCTCATGCTGATTCCCGTTGCACGACTCGGTTGGATCTACACAGCAATTGCCGTCGTTCTTGGCATATGGATGGTGATCGCCGCACTGCGGTTGCGATCGGACCGGACCAGGGCGATGCGTTTCTTCGGGTTCACGAACCTGTATCTCGCAGGTGTGTTCATGGTGATGATGGTCGATCGGCTGATCGACACGCCTGCCCTGAGTGGCGCACAATTCTGGATGGTCACAGCAACAACCCTTGTCGCTGTCGGCGGTCTTTGCGTGATCGTGTCCGAGATGTCCTCGCACGCCCGCGGTCTTGGTGTGTCTCGGCTTCGACAGATCGCTGAAGTCGGTGTCACACAGCTCTTCGCTTTTGGGTTGACCTGGGCAGCCTGGCTCTTCCTCGCCGTTGCCTGACACAGCACTAGTCTCTCGGCCGTGACGGATACTGCGCCCATTCGAGCAGACGAACGATTCGACGAGCCCAGCGTCGCTCGGTATCTCCACGGAAATCTCCCCGACCTGTTCCCATGTGAAGACGTTGTCTTCGATCAGTTTCCTGGTGGTGCGGCCAACCTGACATATCGCGCACGTTGTGAGAACGCCGATGAGTGGGTCCTGCGTCGGGCACCGCTCGGTGAAGTTGCCAGGGGTGGACATGACATGGCACGCGAATACGATGTGCTTTCGCATCTCTGGCGTGAGTTCCCCCTCGCCCCCCGTGCACATCACTACTGCCATGACGCCGACGTCATGGGGAAGCCGTTCTTCGTGATGGAGCGAAGGCGTGGCTCGGTGATCCGCAGGGAGTGGCCCCCGGAATGGGCGGACGATCCCAAGAGGAAGCGCATCGTTGCAGAGTCACTCGTCGACGCCCTCTGTGATCTGCACGGCGTGGAGCCCGATGCCGTTGAACTCGGCGAGCTTGGTCGTCCCGATGGCTTCGTACAGCGACAGATCTCCGGTTGGTCAAGACGGTGGGAGGCGGCAGCGACAAGACCGGTGCCGGACATGGACACAGCTGCGCGTCTC
>QMQC01000084.1 GCA_003648875.1 Actinomycetota bacterium | reverse complement strand
GAGCGTGCAGGTGTTGACCCGGCCGAGGTTGATGATGTGATCATGGGTTGCGCAATGGCCCAGGGCACCCAGTTCCTCAACATCGGGAGGCTGACGGCGCTCACGGCAGGGCTACCCACTTCGGTGAGCGGCATGACCATCGATCGGCAATGTTCGTCCGGCATGATGGCGATTGCCACGGCGGCAAAACAGATCGTCGTTGACGGCATGCAGGTCGTCGTTGCCGGCGGCGTCGAATCGATCTCGCTTGCACAGAACGAGCACACGAACACCTTCAGACTGGTCGATCCGGCTCTCATAGCTCTCCACCCTGCGGCGTACCTCCCGATGCTCGGGACGGCAGAAGTCGTGGCCGAGCGCTTCGGAATATCGCGTGAGGCGCAGGACGCCTACGGCTATCAATCCCAGATGCGGACGGCGGCAGCCCAGGAGGCTGGCGCTCTCGACGATGAGATCGTTCCGGTCACTGCCACGAAACAGGTGATGGACCGCGAAACCGGCGAGACGAGCCTCGAGGAGATAACTCTCACCAAGGACGAGGGAAACCGTCCGTCTACAACCCTCGAAGGTCTTGCAGGGTTGCGCACCGTGAACGAAGGCGGTGCGATCACGGCTGGGAACGCAAGCCAGCTTTCTGATGGCGCGGCCGCAACTGTTGTGATGGACGCAGACCTTGCTCACGAGCGAGGACTTGAGCCATTGGGCTACTACAGGGGCATGGCAGTTGCGGGTGTCGACCCCGACATCATGGGTATCGGCCCCGTCTTTGCCGTCCCGAAGTTGCTCGACAAGGCTGGCCTCACGATGGACGACATCGACCTATGGGAACTCAATGAGGCCTTCGCTGTGCAAGTTCTGTACTGCAGGGATGAACTCGGCATTCCCGATGAGAAGCTCAACGTCAACGGTGGTGCCATCTCGATCGGTCATCCATACGGCATGACGGGTGCGCGCATGGTCATGCACGCTCTCATCGAAGGGAAACGCCGCGGAGCCAAGTACGTTGTCTCGACGATGTGTGTCGGTGGAGGCATGGGAGCAGCGGGGCTGTTCGAGGTCGCTTGATGCGAGCGGCCCTGTGCACCGAGTACGGATCACATGACAAGTTGATTGTGTCCGACGAACCCGACCCGATCCCCGAGCCGGGTCAGGTGCTCATCGATGTGCATGCGGCAAGCCTGAATTTCGCGGACTTGCTCGTCATCCGGGGGGAGTACCAGTTCAAGCCCGAGCCGCCGTTCGTTCCCGGAGCTGAGGCTGCAGGAGTGGTCGCTGCTCTGGGCGATGGGGTAGCTGGGTTGGCGGTTGGTCAGCGGGTGACGTCGTTCGGTGTGGCCGGAGCATTCGCCGAGCGACGGGTTGCAGATGTCGGGATGGTGATTTCCATCCCGGACGAGATCACGTTCGAGACAGCGGCAGCAACAACCATGGCGTATGGGACTGCGTACAACGCCCTCGTGCAGAGAGGCAGCCTCGGCCAGCGCGAGACGCTGCTGGTGCTCGGTGCTGCCGGAGGCGTCGCTGCGGCAGCAGTGGAGATCGGGAAGGTGTTGGGTGCCACGGTCATCGCCGCGGCGAGCACAGATGAGAAGCTCGATTTCTGTCGCTCGATGGGCGCAGATCACACGATCAACTACACCACCGAGGATCTCAGGCAGAGGGTGAAGGAATTGACCGACGGCGTTGGCGCTGATGTCATCTACGACCCTGTGGGTGGTGACCTGGCGGAACCTGCTTTTCGCTCGATCGCGTGGGGAGGCCGGTACCTCGTCATCGGCTTTGCTGCGGGAGCCGTTCCGGCGATTCCTCTCAATCTGCCGCTGCTCAAGGTCGCTTCGATCGTCGGCGTGTTCTTCGGGTCGTTCTCCGGAAAGCAGCCCCGGATCGCAGCAGCGAATCTCGCAGAGATTTCGCGCATGATCGTTTCGGGCGAGCTGAACCCCCCGATCACGGAGATATTGCCACTCGAACGGGTGATCGACGCCTTCGACCTCATGGCATCGCGCCGAGCAATGGGCAAAGTCATTCTCAAGGTGGCGGGTTGACCACTCCGTGCACACTCCATCCCGTCTTGCGTCCGTACGCGCCATATGTGGCCCGAATGGACGCAAGACTCAGCTGGTTGTCATCTGGTCGTTCAGATCCTGCATCCCCTTGATCCAGCGGTCGTAGTCGAGAGCCTTTCGTTGGAAATACTCACCGACGATCGGGTGGGGGAGGATGAGGAATTTCTCCTTGGTGATGCCTTCGACGACGGCGTCGGCCACATCGTCCGGGTCGATGGCGAGTCCTTCGACCCAGTCGCGCATCTCGTCTGTTTGGCCGGCAAATGCATCGAGCATGGGCGTGTCGACGAACATCGGGCAGAGGCATGAGACCTTGATGCCCCTGCTTCCATAGGTCACCGATAGCCATTCGGCAAGAGCCACGGCTGCGTGTTTCGTGACCGAGTACGGCGCTGCGCCGATGTTGGTGAGGAGTCCTGCAGCTGACGCCGTCGTAAGAATGTATCCCTCACCGCGCTCGAGCATGCCAGGCAGTGCGTGGCGTGTGGCGTACACATGAGCCATGACATTGACTTCCCATGTCCGTTGCCAATCCTTGTTCGGGGTGTCAACAGAGCCATCGGTGGGGATGCCAGCATTGAGGCAGAGAATGTCGATGCGGCCATGGTTGGCCTCGATCTGACGAAACAGTTCGGAGGTGGCCTCCTCGTCTGTGACATCGAGCATGAATGCTTCTCCATCGATGTCATCGGCCGTCGATCGCGATGCGTCGTCGTCGATGTCCACGACGATGATCTCCTTGGCACCCTCCTCAGCGAATCGCCGCGCCATTGCGGCGCCGATCCCGCTGCCTCCACCTGTGATGACAACGACTCGTTCCTTGATTTCCATGATTGGCCCTCCTTTAGGGGCATGATGCCATGCAGTGGTAGCGTATTTCAGCCGTCAGAGAAGAGATGACCAAGACTGCTTCCTAGCGACCTGTCCCGTGTGACCAGTTACTCGACGGGTCGCATGCTTCCCGAAAGGACCTCATGCCAGTCATACCTGCAGCAGAACTACCCGAACACATCGGTGAAGAGACCGGCCGATCTGATTGGTTCACGATCGATCAGGACCGCATCGATACGTTCGCCGAAGCAACGATGGATCACCAGTGGATCCATGTTGATCCCGATGCTGCCGCACAGGGACCGTTTGGACGGACCATTGCCCACGGCTTTCTCACCCAGTCACTGGTCGGTTATCTGAATCTCGGTTCAATGTTGCTTCCCGATGGCGCGGTCATGTTCATCAACTACGGATCCGACAAGGTCCGGTTTCTCAACCCTGTGAAGGTGGATTCACGGGTGCGCACGGTGTCCGTGCTCAAGGATGTGAAGGAGAAGTCTCCAGGCCAGATCCTGATCACGAATTCCATCACCGTGGAGATCGAAGGAGAGGACAAGCCCGCCCTGGTTGCCGATCTCCTCACCCTCGCGATCATGGGTCAGCCGTCGTGACTTCCAGGAACGATGACGCTGCCACTGTGGACGAAGCGATCAGCGAACTACTCGCCGATCATCCACCAACGACGACCGATCCAAAGGACTTCTGGGGCGCTCAGTTCGATGCCGGGCTTGCGTGGGTAGATTTCCCTTTGGGCGACGGAGGACTCGGGGTGAGCCCGAGTTTTCGCGAAGTCGTGTCAAGGCACCTGAACGAAGCCGGTGCGCCGACCTGGAACACGACTGCCAACCTTCTTGGTATCGGCATGGGTGCTGGTGTGCTCGCCGCCCACGGAACCGATGAGCAACGGAGGCGATGGCTTCGTCCCATGTTCACGATGGACGAGATCTGGTGTCAGATGTTCTCGGAGCCAGGCGCAGGATCGGACGTGGCGAGCCTCGCCACTCGCGCGGTACGCGACGGCGACGAGTGGATCCTCAATGGTCAGAAGGTTTGGACGACCCTTGCTCATCTCGCAAAGTGGGGCATGGTGGTCACGCGCTCCGACCCCGATCAACCGAAGCATCGGGGGATGACCTACTTCATGGTCGATATGGAGGCTGAGGGCGTCGAGATTCGACCGTTGTACCAGATCACGGGTGAGGCCGAATTCAACGAGGTCTTCTTCGATGACGTGCGCGTTCCGGACGACCAACGGATCGATGACGTCGGGGCTGGCTGGCGCGTGGCGATGACGACGCTCATGAACGAACGGGTGGCGATCGGCGGACGAACCGGTCCGCGCAACGACGGTGCCATCGGCGTGGCGATCTCGACATGGAACGAGTCGGGTTCGCGCGACGGCGCGACACGAAGAGAGCTCACACGTCTTTGGGGAGAGGTTGAGGCGATGCGTCTCACGACTCTCCGTGCTGCCGAGAACATGCAGGCTGGAGTGCCTGGTCCCGAGGGTTCGACCAGCAAGCTTGCCTGGGCCGATCTGAACAAGGCGGTGACGGCCTTCACCGTTGCCATGCAAGGACTTGAGGGCGCAACGATTCCTGAGGGCTACACGCTCGAACCGACAACATACGACACCCGTGAGATTGAACGTGTGATGAGTCCTCAGCGGGCGTTTCTCAGGGCAAGGGCGAACAGTATCGAGGGTGGAACATCCGAGATCTTGAGGAACATCCTCGGTGAGCGAGTCCTCGGTCTCCCGGGTGAACCAAGGGTCGACAAGGACCTCCCTTGGAGCGAGGTGCCCCGTGGCTGATCGCCCCACCTTTGTTCGAACCGACGAACAGACGATGCTTGCTGACACCCTTCGCGAGTTCCTCGAATCGACTGTGGATCCCGACGCGGTGAGGGAGCAAAGTCTCACGAACTCTGCGATCGACCGCGATGCCTGGGAGGGACTCAAGCAGATGGGTCTGCTTGGCCTCCATGTGCCCGAGGAATATGGCGGGGCAGGGTTCTCGTTCGTCGAGACAGCGATCGTGTTCGAAGAACTCGGCCGACGGGTCGTTCCAGTACCGCTTCTGTCCTCACTGCTTGCTTCGACAGCGATTCTTGCCGCAGGATCTGCCGAACAGAAGTCACGGTTGTTGCCGTCCATCTCGTCAGGAGAAACGATCGCGACCCTTGCCGTGTTCGAGAACGCTTACGACGCATTTGACATCCATTGCGCAGCGAAGCGTGTCGATGTCGGATGGGAGCTGAAGGGAACCAAGAAGTATGTCACCGATGCGCCGAACGCGGATGTCTTCGTGGTGGCAGCCGATACGGGATCCGGTGTTGGGCTATTCGTGATCGATGGGTCGGCCGAGGGCGTGTCTGTGAAGCCAACCCCCTCACTTGACGCGACTCGACCGCTCGGAGAGTTGACGCTCGACGGGGTGCGGACGGCAGATGACTCGTATCTGGGCGGATCGCCCAATCCTGAAGCTATTGAGTCGGCGCTCGACGTTGGTGTCGTGGCTCTGGCCCAGGAACAGATCGGTGGTGCACAGATGTGCCTCGAGATATCTGTTGAATACGCCAAGAATCGATTCCAGTTCGGACGAGCCATCGGATCCTTCCAGGCCGTGAAGCACATGTGCGCAGACATGCTCGTCTCGGTCGAGCATGCAAAGTCGGCAGCATGGCACGCGGCGCGCTCCATGGATGATCCGGACGAGTTCCGGATCGCGGCACCACTGGCCCGATCCGTCTGCTCTGACGCATACCTGAGCGCAGCTGGAGACACGATCCAGATCCTCGGTGGTATCGGCTTCACCTGGGAGCACGACGCTCACCTGTATTTCAAGAGGGCGAAGAGTTCTTCACTGCTACTCGGGTCGGTTGGGTACTACCGCGACAGGCTTGCAGATGCCATAGGGGTGTGAGGCCTACGGTCTTCGGTTTGCGGTCTACGTTCAGCACATCTCCGGGACTGAGAACTGTGAACCGAAAACTGTAAACCGACAGTTGATGGTCTTGAGCCATCAACTGTCGTAGAACTGATCCTCCTCCGTTGAGCCATCAAGCGCCAATGTCGACGACAGCCCACCCGAGATCACTTGGGATACCTGGTCGAAGTAGCCTGCGCCAACCTCTCGCTGGTGGCGTGTAGCGGTGTAGCCGGCGCTCTCCATCGCGAATTCGGCCTCTTGGAGTTCGACATATGCAGCCATGCCGCGCGCTTGGTAGCTGGACGCCAGGTCGAACATCGTTGCGTTGAGGGCGTGGAACCCCGCAAGGGTGATGAACTGGAATCGGTACCCCATGGAACCGAGCTCCTTCTGGAAAGTTGCGATTGTGGAGTCGTCGAGATGACGCTTCCAGTTGAACGACGGCGAGCAGTTGTATGCGAGCATCTTCCCAGGGTGCTCGGCGTGAATCGCCTCTGCGTATCGGGCGGCCTCCGCAAGATCGGGTGTCGAGGTTTCGCACCAGATCAGATCCGCATATGGAGCGTACGCAATACCCCGACTGATGGCAGCGTCCAGGCTGTTGTCGACCTCATAGAAGCCTTCAGCGGTACGTCCGCCGGTGGCAAAGCGGCGGTCACGCTCGTCCACGTCCGTCGTGAGCAAGGACGCGCCGAGCGAGTCGGTCCTTGCAACAACGAGCGTGGGGACACCCATCACGTCCGCAGCGAGTCGTGCTGCCTTCAAAGTGCGGACATGCTGGGAGGTCGGCACGAGCACCTTGCCACCCATGTGGCCACACTTCTTCTCCGACGAGAGCTGATCTTCGAGATGAACGGCGGCGGCTCCCGCATGGATGAACGATTTGGTGAGTTCGAAGACATTGAGCGCTCCACCGAAGCCTGATTCGGCGTCTGCAACGATCGGGACCATCCAGTTCTTGGAGTTTTCGCCCTCGGACCATTCGATCTCGTCTGCGCGCTGGAGGGCGTTGTTGATACGCCTCACGAGCTCCGGCCCCGAGTTGGCCGGATAGAGCGACTGGTCCGGATACACGGATCCAGCGAGGTTTGCGTCGGCAGCCACCTGCCAGCCGGACAGATAGATGGCTTCAAGCCCCGCCCTCACCATCTGGACGGCCTGGCCGCCAGTCATCGCTCCCAGTGCGTTGATGTAGTCCCGGGATGTCAGCTTCTCCCACAGCGCGTCTGCCATCATCGAAGCGATCGTGTGGGCTTCGATGAAAGAGCCCTGGAGCTGAACAACGTCCTCGGCCGAGTAGTCACGATCGATCCCACTCCAGCGCGGGTTGGTCTCCCAGTCGCTTCTGATCTTCTCGGCTCTCTGAGCGATCGTGCTGTCGTTGGTCATTGTTGCTCCATTGTTTCGCCGACCGATGGCCAGTTCT
>QMQC01000083.1 GCA_003648875.1 Actinomycetota bacterium | reverse complement strand
GGCCTCGCCGTGTGGCACCCAAAGGGTGGAATCCTGCGCCGAACGGTTGAGGACTATTCGCGCAGGACCCACGCTGCGTTCGGCTACGAGTACGTGGTTACACCCCACTTGGCCAAGGCGGGGCTCTGGGAGACTTCGGGTCACGTCCATTTCTACAGAGACACGATGTTTCCGGCCATCGAGCTCGACGGTGGGGAGAATCGTCCGGGGCAGGAGTATTTCGTCAAGCCGATGAACTGCCCGTTCCACATCTTGATCTACAAGAGCAGGAGTCGTTCCTACAGAGAGCTACCACTCAGACTGTTCGAGCTTGGCACGGTGTACCGCTACGAAATGAGTGGCGTCATCCACGGACTGATGCGTGCCCGCGGGTTCACCCAGGACGACAGCCACATATTCACCACAGAAGATCAGCTTGCAAGCGAACTCCAGAACTTGCTCGACTTCGTGCTCATGGTCTTGCGCGACTTCGGATTCGAGGATTTCGAGGCGGATCTATCGACCAAGCCGAACAAGGCCGTCGGCGACCCGGAGCTGTGGGTCAAAGCCGAGGAGTACCTTGCCGCGGCCCTGGAGCGCACGGATCTCTCCTATCAGCTCGCTCCAGGCGAAGGTGCGTTCTACGGACCGAAGATCGACATCCATGTGAAGGATGCAATCGGGCGCCGTTGGCAGCTATCGACGATCCAGGTTGACTTCGCTCAGCCGGAGAACTTCGATCTCGAGTACGCATCGAGCGAGAACGCTCGTGTGCGACCCGTGATGATCCACCGTGCTCTCCTCGGCTCGATCGAACGATTCATCGGGATCCTGATCGAGCACTACGCAGGCGCGTTCCCTGCTTGGTTGTCACCGGTGCAGGTCACCGTTGTACCGGTCGCAGACCGACACAACGGGTACGCACAGTCGGTTGCGGACACACTTGCTGAAACGGGCGTGCGTGTCGAGGTCGACACTGCGGATAACACCGTCGGTGAGAAGATCCGAACGGCGATCACACAGAAGCATCCGGTCGTTCTCGTGGTCGGGGAGAGCGACGTCGAGAACGTAACGGTCGGAATTCGGCTTCGGGGCGAGGACGCAGAGGAGCGCGGTGTCTCTGTCACAGATGCAGCCGAGCGCATCACGGGCTTGATCGCCGAACCCAGATAGCGTTTTGAACTCCCAGGATCGGAGTATTCTTCGGTCTGCAACGCGTCACTCGGACGTGAGATCGGAGCCCCCCTTGTGAAGTCATTCGTCAACGCCGTCGCCACAGTTGTCCACAGGGCACCGTGGGCTGTCGTAATCGTGACGCTGGTGATCACCTTCGGTCTGGGCAGCCTCGCGTCCAAGTATCTGCCAGCCGAGGATCAGAATGAGTCCTTTGCTCCAGACGCACCTGAGCTGGTCGCAGCCGCCGAAATCGGCGAGCAATTCGGTTCGACCACAGCGCGCCTACAGGTACTCACATCGAGCACAGACAACGACGTAATCACGCTGGTTGGTTTTGAGGCGGCCGAAGCGCTCGACGAGTCTGTGAGGATGAGCGACGCTGGTTCGTATCTCGTCGACTCCAACGGGAGCCCTGCAGTTCTGTCCTATCTGGCACCCGTGCAGTTCGCAATCCAGGGCGGCGCACCGGTGCCGACCTCCGATGCCGAGGTCAAGACTCTCTATACGATGGGCCTGGACTCCGTAGCCCCTGAGGTTCGGAGCTTCCTTGTTGCCCTCCTGTCCACGGAGGCAGACTTCGAATCAGCTACAGCCACATATGGACTCACGGCGATCACCTACGAGTCTGACGCAGAGAACTTCGATGAGGCTGCCAGAAGAGCCGAGCTGATTGCAGGAGCAGTTGGCGAAGCCTCCACGCCAGAATCGGTGACGAATGACGCTTTCAGTCAAGAGCTGATCTTCGCCTCCGGTGGGGACTTCGAAGCCGAGATACTCCGGATGTTCGCTGCCGCGGGACTCATAATCCTCCTGGTGCTCGCGATCGTGTTCGTTGTCAAACCATCAACGATCAGGGACCGAAGCCTGCTCTTTGCAGGCATGGCGCTCATGGTCGGCGGCGTTCTCGTTGCCATTGCGCCGAGCCTCGGTCTCGTCTTTCCTGAGGTGTTTCCCTCTTCGTGGGGTGAGGCAGAGATCGGCCCGATCCTGATGTCGGCAGGCATCCTGTACCTCGCCGCGTTTGTTCTTTGGGCTGTTGCAAGCAAGAAACTCCGTCGGACAGCTGCCGACACACTCCTCACATTCCTCACCATTGGATTCGCAATCCAATGGGTGAACGGCATCGGATACCTCCTCTATGGAGAGCAGTCCCAGTTGACGCAGATCCTGCCAATCCTTCTCATCGGTCTTGGCGTCGACTACTCGATCCACATGACGTCGCGCTATCGGCAGGAGTTGACCGCAGGCCGGTCAGTGGATGAAGCGATCCGCAGGGCGATCCGAACGGTTGGTATCGCACTCGTACTCGCGACGCTGACAACCGCAGTCGGATTTCTCACCAACGTATCGAATGACATCCCTGCAATCGCCGAGTTCGGTGTGCAAGCCGCGATCGGCATCGCCATCTCGTTCCTTCTGATGCTCACGTTCGTGCCGGCGGTTCGCGAGATTCTCGACCGTCGAGCCGAGAAGGGTGGGCGAATCGATATCGTTGGCTTCGAGGCTGGCGAGTCAAGGGTCATCCCGAAGATCGTTGGTCGTTTCGCAGTGTTTCCGAAGAAGTTGGCAATAGCGACCGTGATCGCTTCGATCATTGGAACATCGATGGCCGGTGTGGCCATGACCGGGCTGTCGACCCAGTTCTCGTTTCTTGACTTCGTGCCTACCACGTCGCCCATTCGTGCGACGGCCGTCACGATCGATGAGAACTTCAATTTCCCCGAGACAACATCGGTATTGGTGCGGGGTGATGTGACGTCGGGTGCCGCATGGAATGCCATGCTCGATTCGAATGCAGCCGCCGCGGACATCGAAGAAGTGTCGTCCATCGAGTTGGACGACGGAACGAGGTTTGCCACGGGCAATTCGCTTACAAGTGTTGTGTTGCAGCTCCTGAACCGCGGAGCGGAATCGTTCGATCAGGATGTCTTTGGCATTGCAGTCAAAGTCGGCTTCGACCAGTCGCGAAGGGTTCCAGCGGATGCTGACATGACACCGGTATACGACGTGGCCTATGGGAACCACCCGGACCTCATGATGGGTGTTCTCTCCCGGGACGGTGGGAGCGGGTACGACGCCGCGTTGTACAACTTCGACACAACGGCGGGCGAGAGTGGAGCTGGAGATCTTGGTGACGCACTGAACGCAGCGTTCCAAGCCACCCGAGGAGTCAATCTGGAAGCGATTGCAACCTCAGGCTTCATCATCGGCGACCTGATCGTCACGACGTTGCGAGATTCTCAGTTGTCCTCGCTTGGTCTCACGCTGTTGGCCGCATTTCTTCTTCTCGTGGCCAATTTCTGGTTCGAGTCACGTCGACCGATGCTCGGTGTGGTCACCACGCTTCCGGTCGCAATGGTTGTGATCTGGGCGTTCGCTGCGATGGCGATCACAGGGATTGCCTTTGGCCCTGTCACCTCGATGGTGTCTGCCATCGGTATCGGTATCGGAATTCCATACATGATCCATGTGACACACCGGTATCTCGAGGAGCGCATCGCACAGGAAGACGAGAATGTCGCGATTGAGCAAACACTCATCCACACCGGAGGTGCGCTCGGGGGTTCGGCCTTGACGACGATTGCGGGCTTTGGCGTATTGATGCTCTCGACCACGATCCCGTTCAGACAGTTCGGATTCGTGTTGGCTTACACCATCTTCCTGGCTCTCATGGCTGCCATCGCTCTGCTGCCGAGCATGCTCGTGCTGTGGGATCGATGGCACCGGAGACGCGGTGACGCCTCGCTCGACGCCGCTCGGGTGGAGAGCATGCTCTACGATTCGGGGTGATCAGTGCACAATGAGCCATCGAACGGTGTGGCTCAACCTGAAGATCTTGGTCCACACCGCGTCCTTGACACATCGAACCGTCGTTTCGCGGCGTTGGTGTATCTCGCGGCTGGCCTCGTCGCGGTTGGCATGATCCTTGTCACCGATGTCGGTGCGATGTGGCTGACGGCTGTGCTTCCTCTGTTGGGCATAGCTTTCTACCACGTCGTTGCGGGTAGGCCCATGCGGATAACCGACATGGAGGCGATTCAGCTCGCATCTGACGCTGCACCCTTCGAATTCGGCCACGCCTCAGCGACCCTCGGCTTCATCGGGCCGACCGCACGACCGGTCTGGCAGGTTCTCGTGTTCGAGGCGGGATCCACACCCGGCCATCAGGCCCTCGTCACGGTGGATGCCCTATCCGGGTTGGTAACAGGAACCTACGCCGAGGCGGTCGAGCCTGTCTAGAACACCGACGACCGATCGGTCGCTCCGGATCGTTCGTACGAATCCTTGGGGCGTCGGAGAGGCCTGAACCAGTCGTCCGTCGTCTGTCGTCAGCGCTGGTCCAGGGGAACATAGTCCCTTGCGGTTTCGCCGACATAGAGCTGGCGGGGACGCATGATCCTGGTGTCAGGATCGTTGTTCATCTCCATCCAGTGTGCGATCCAGCCCGGGAGACGCCCGATGGCGAACAAGACTGTGAACATGCGCTGCGGGAAGCCGAGAGCCCGGAAGATGATGCCCGAATAGAAATCGACGTTCGGGAACAGTTTTCGCTCCACGAAGTAGTCGTCTGCGAGTGCAGCAGCCTCCAGTTCGCGGGCGATGTCCAGCAGAGGATCGGACATTGCCATGCGATCGAGTACGTCTTGTGCGAAGGCGGCGAGCACCTTCGCGCGAGGATCGTAGTTGGTGTACACGCGGTGACCGAAGCCCATGAGCCTGAACTCGTCGTTCTTGTCCTTTGCCCGCTCGATCGTTGACTGGATCGTGGCATCGGGATCGTCGTGGATTGCTTGGAGCTGCTCGATGACAGCTTGGTTTGCTCCACCATGAAGCGGCCCCCAGAGTGCACCCATCCCTGCAGCGACACTTGCGAACATGTTGGCCCTCGAGGATCCGACGGATCGAACGGTGGCCGTCGAGCAGTTCATCTCGTGATCGGCGTGGAGGATCAGCAGCACGTTGAGGGCTTTCACGATGACAGGATCGATCGGCAGGTCTTCCGTGGGCCGTGAGAACATCATGTGCAGGAAGTTCTCGACATACGAATAGTCGTTGTTCGGGTACACGTATGGCTCGCCGATCGACTTCTTGTACGCCCATGCGGCGATCGTCGGCATCTTTGCGAGCAGTGTGCGTGCCCCGGCGTCGATCTCCTGCTTTCGAGTTGGTCGCCTGTACACGTCGTAGAAGGTCGAGATCGCGTACGTTGCCGAGGCAAGTACGGCCATCGGATGAGCCCGTCTCGGGAAGGCGTCGAAGAACGAGCGCATCTCTTCATTCAGCATCGTGTGGCTGGAGATATCTGCATTCCAGGCATCGAGTTCTGCTACGTTTGGCAACTTGCCGTACAGGAGCAGGTACGAGACCTCAAGGAACGAGACGTTCATTGCAATGTCTTCGATTCCATAGCCGCGGTGCAAAAGTTGTCCTGCCGCACCGTCGATGTAGGTGATCGACGATTTTGCTATCGCCGTATTCGCAAATCCGGGGTCGAACGTGACGTAGCCGGTTTGAGGTCGCAGCTTGCGGACATCGATTCCCTGGTTTCCAACCGAGGCCTGGAGGACCTCAGTGTCGTACGGACCGGTCTCGAGACCGATCCTTGCAGTATGTTCACTCATTGAATCTGACCCTTTCGTGCCGAAGCAGAGAGCACGCGGGCACGGAACGTCCGGCGCGCTCCAAGAATGTTCAGATTCTAGCTGGTGGTGGGACCGTCGGAACCTGTGCTAAATTCGTGCTTCGAAGGAGGTCCGCATTGCTTGATCTCAAGGGACGCAAGAAGGCCGCTCCCATTCTCGAGCCCATTGCTGCAGGACTCGCCAAGATCGGCGTGACCCCAACGGTCGTCACCATCGTCGGCCTGGCAGTGACGGTGGGCGGCGCGGTCCTGATCGCATCGGGATATCTGTTCTGGGGAGGCTTGACCGCCGGCACTGGCGTCACGCTCGATGCACTTGACGGTCCTCTGGCAAGAAGACTCGACAGGGCATCGGATCGTGGGGCGTTTCTCGACACGATGTCCGATCGCTTGGGAGAGATCGCAGTTTGGGTCGGTGCCTCGGTCTACCTGCGGGACGAGCCCCGCCTCCTTGTGCTGTGCATCGTGGCCCTTGCATTCTCGCTCCTTGTCCCTTACGTTCGCGCAAAGGCTGAGTTGGCCGGTCTTGACGGTCGCGGAGGATGGATGGGTAGGGCGGAACGAATGATCCTGATCCTGATCGGGATGATGGCTGTTGGACTTGGTCTACAGATCATGGAACCGCTTCTCTGGGTGTTCGTCGTACTCACAGGTCTCACCGTCGCCCAGAGAATCCGCAAGACATGGCAACAGCTCGAAGCGTGAAGGATTGGCTGGCATTCATTCCCTTCCGCATCGGGGCTGCCTTTTTCGGAGCGCTCCCTGAGTCAGCTGTGCGGAGCCTTGGAGTGAAGGCCGGAGCCGCTGCTTCAACGCGCAAGAAGGCGAATCGGCTACTCCTGGCAAGCCACATGCGCAGGGTGCTGGGGTCGGGTGCAAGCGAGACTGAGGTGCAGGACGCCGTCGATGGCATGTATCGGTCATACGGGAGGTACTGGGCCGAGACCTTCTGGTTCAGACCTCGCAGACGAGAGTTGATCATCGGGAGTGTTGAGAGGATCAACTTCGAGCCCGTCCTTGAGGCCAAAGCCGCGGGAAGGGGGATTGTGTTCGCCGTTCCGCACATCGGCAACTGGGAGATCGCAGGCCTGATCGCGGAAGATCTCGGCCTCGATCTCATGGCTGTGGCGGAGAACCTACCGAATCAGAAGATCACTGACTGGTTTCTCGATGTGAGAGCCAAGTTCGGCATCGACATCGTGCTCACATCGGATCCCGCACGACGATCGAAGATGATCAGACGGCTCAAGGAAGGGGGTGCGCTAGCGTTGCTTGCAGATCGCGACGTCACAGGAAAGGGCATTCCAGTCGTCTTCTTCGGTGAGGAGACGACGATGCCCGCGGGGCCTACCGCCCTGGCCGAACTCACGAATTCGGTTCTGATCCCTGTTGCCGCGTACTTCAAAGATGGTCGCGGCTACAGGATAGAGGTCGGCAATCCGATCGAGATTCCTGCCGCCGAAACGCGGGCTGACCGGCTGCGCCTCGGCGCTCAGTTGGTCGCCG
>QMQC01000082.1 GCA_003648875.1 Actinomycetota bacterium | reverse complement strand
GACGACCGTTCAGTACCGGCATGGCCCCAACCGTTGCATCCCAGTTCTCAGTGATGAGATCCCACACGAATGCGCCCGTGTCCCGGTTGCCGAGCAGCAGCGCGACCACCCAGAATGCGTCCTGGGGTCGGATCGTTCCGTCCAACACCATGCTGAACATGCGCTCGGCGGCAGCCTTGTCAGGAATCTGCGTCGCAGCCCTGAGGTACTTGATCCTCGTCTGCGGATTCTTGGCGTTCTCGGACGTCTCGAGGAACTCGTCGAAGTCGCCCACGGAGCCGTTGGACGCAACGATGCTCAACGCAGCATCCGCGACCTCAGGATCAAGTTCATCGTCTGCACCGCGCATTCTGCGAGCGGTCTCGATGGTCTCGCGGTCGTTGCCGAGATTGCCGAGTGACTTCAGGAGCAAGCCACGCATTGCACGCGTTCGTTCAGACTCGCCATCTTCAACGGCCCAACCAAGTTCGTGCGCCTTGTTCGACAGGAGTTCTGTGACGAACTCCTGCAGAGCTTTTCGGTCATCGGACGACACGATCCGGTCAAGTTCGCCGAGTCCTCCGAGCGCCACCATCCACACGTCAGGCTCGTCCTCATCAGTGAGGCGGAACACAAGGGACAGGAAGTCTGCTGCCATCGCGTCACCCGCGAGGACGTTAGCCATCGAGTCAGACACCATCGAGTATCGCTCGATGGGATCGAGGTCGACGAGCCGGTCGACGATGCCATCGAGTAAGTCGCCTTCGTAGCTGACCCGATAGAAGCCCTCACCGCCTGCGTTGATGACCAGGTCATCACCCGCTTCGATGATCGCCGGCTCGTCACCGACGACGACCTTCCCTTCGCCTTCAGTCGAGCGATAGAGGACCGGAACCTGCCATGTCTTGTCGCCCCGACCGAGGAATCGGAAGTGCTCCTGAGAGACGCTGTATTCCTCACCGTTCGTGGAAACGGACAACCTCGGATAGCCACCCTGGAAGATCCAGGTGTCCATGATCTCGCCCACGGGCTCACCCGACTCTGCTTCGAGCGCGGCCCATAGGTCGGGCGTGTCCGTGTTCGAGTATGCGTGTGTCTTGAGATATCTGGTCACACCGGCGCGGAAGGTTTCCTCTCCGAGGTACTGCTCCAGCATGCGAAGGACGGAGGAACCCTTCTGATACGTGAGCACGTCGAACATGGCGTTGGCCTCTTCGGGTGACTCGACAGACAGTTCGACGGGTCGCGTTGCGCTGAGCGCGTCGGTCTCCTGGCTCATGCTGCGGAACTGGCTGAAGGCGAGCCACCGTTTCCAATCTGGCTTGTAGGCGTCGACGCACTTCATCTCCGCAAATGTGGCAAATGCTTCGTTCAGCCAGATGCCGTTCCACCACTTCATCGTCACGAGATCGCCGAACCACATGTGCGCGATCTCATGGGCGATCACATCAGCGACTCGCTGTGCTTCGGCCTGGGTTGCCTTCTCAGTATCGAGCAGGAGGGCGGTTTCGCGATAAGTGATGCACCCGAGGTTCTCCATTGCCCCGAAGGAGAAATCCGGAATCGCAACCATATCGAGTTTGTCACCCGGATATGGGATGTCGTAGTAGCTCGAGAAGTAACGCAGCGAGTGCGCTCCCATGTCGAGCGCAAACAGCGTGAGGTGCTCGTTGCCCGGAGGGGAGATGATGCGCAACGGCGTCCCATCGACATCGAGGGGATCTGTCGCCTCGAGCTCACCAACGATGAATGCCACGAGGTAGGTGGACATCTTCATCGTCTGTGCAAAAGTGACTCTCATCTTGCCGGAATCGAGTTCTTCGCGAGATACCTCTGCGGCGTTCGAGACCGCCATGAGTCCGGCCTCGACGATGAGCGTCACAGTGTATGTTGCCTTGAGGTCCGGCTGGTCCCAACATGGGAACGCACGTCTTGCGTCTGTGGCCTCGAACTGGGTTGTCGCGATCGTCTTCTCGACGCCGTCGTCTGTCTTGTAGACGGAGCGATAGAAACCACGAAGGTCGTCGTTGAGAGTTCCTGTGAAGCTGATCGCAATGTGCACCGGACCGACAGGGATCTCCGAGTCGAGCCTCAGGGTTGCGCGTTCGGTTCGATCGTCAAGCGACACCACGGCCATTTGAACCGAGTCACCCACGGTGACGGTCGCATCGTGGAGTTCGAGTTCGATCGCGTTGAGAACGATCGCATCCGTCGGTTGGGCAACATGGACATCGATCCCGACGGACCCAACGAATGATGCTGTCGCGAGGTCGGGTTCGATCTCGATGTCGTAGTGACTCGGAACAACGGTTCGCGGCAGGCGATAGTCAGCTTCAGACGCCAAGGGATCCTCCAGAAGTGGGGCAACAGACGGAAGAATACAGAATACGGGGAGGACGCGATCCGAAAACCGAAGTCCGAAGTCCGACTTCGGAAGGAAGCGAAGCGACCGACCCTTACCTGTTCTCCACCTCGCCTGTCTTGATGTCACCGATCGCCTCACCAAGGATGATCAGTTCGATCGTCTGGGACAGCAACCCATAGGTCACGGGTCCTGACACCTTGCCGACGACGATTCCATCGCGATCGACGAAGAAGGTCTCAGGCAGACCGATAACCCCCCATTGGAACGCCGTCCTCGAGGCATCATCCACGGTGTACACGGTGGCGGGACTCCGACCGAGCTCGTCGAGGAAGGCCGCTGCGTTGTCCGGGCTGTCCTGATAGTTGATGGCGATGAACGTCACCCCGAATTCCGAGTAGGCATCGGCTCCCTGGAGCAGCGCAGGGTGCTCGGTGCGACACCCGAGACACCACGACGCCCAGTAGTTCACGACAAGGATGTCGCCACCGAAGTCGTCGATCGTCACACTGCCTGAGCCATCCATCAGGCGGAGGTCAGAGTTGGGAGCCTGCTTGCCCATGAGGGGTGATGAAGAGATCCCTGGATCGGTCCCGAACCTCCCCGCAAAGATCACAGCAAGGATCACGAACGCGAGACCCGCGGCAATGGCGACCCAAACCATTCGCGACCCACGGTCTGTCCGTGGCGTCTCGGTCATCCCCCCTCCATTCGGATGAGCAGGGACCTGGCCGACTGCTTCACGTCATCGGGCACGCCATCGGCATCGACGATCGTCGTGAGCGCTTCTCTGGCCTCGTCGAAATTCCCAAGGGTGAACTGGATGTTGCCAAGGAACCAAGTTGCGGTGATCGATCCTGGTTGGCGCTGTAGCGCTGCGTCGACGTAGCCAAGTGCCACATCTGGTCTCCCGGAGATGTATGTCATCCAGCCAACGTTGGCGAGCGCCTCCGGATGCTTGTCGTTCTCGAGGACGACCATGTAGTGATCGAGCGCCCTGTCGAAGTCACCGGATTCGAAATACCTGCGGGCCAGGGCAAGACGCATCCCCACCACGCCAGGATTCTCGGCAACAACAACCTCCATCTCCTCGTTGGAGATCGAGGAAAGGTCGAGTGCTCCCTCCCCTGTGATGACATCGCCGACGACGCCCTCTGCGCCAGCCGTGGAGGGCCCTGTGAGGGAGTTGACTGCGAACACTCCGATCACGGCCATGGCAACGGCCACGATCGCCGTCCCGGCCAGAGCACGACCGCTGACGCGTCCTCCCTTCAGGGGGGACAGGCGAGCTTTCGAGCCAGGGGGGACTGCGAGCCCGCGAGCCCGGTACGGGCGGTCAAGCGTCAAACGATCGAGCTCGGCAACATATCTCGCCCTCAGACCATCGGCAGTAGCCTCGTCGATGTCCCCTGCTTCGACCTGACGGTCGAGATCCTCGAGTTCCTCGTTGATGAGTTCGATCTGCTCCTGGTACCGGTCGGCCATCATGTGGCTTCCCTGCGCGAGGCGCTTCGTTTCATGAGCACCAAGACAGCACCGCCAAGCACGAGGGCCGCAATCGGCACGACCCAGAGTGCGAAGGACCACACCGAAGTGGAGGTATCGAGAATGAACGAGTCACCGAAATTCGCCGCAAACTCCTCGATGATCTCCGTGTCCGTTGCCCCCGCCTCGACGCGTTCAGCGATGAGCGCTCTGTAGTCCGCTGCAACGCTGGCCTGTGAATCTGCAAGCGATTCACCGCTGCAGAAGGGACAACGGATGGATGCGGAAAGCGTCGCGACCCGGTCTTCGGCTGTGGGCGCTGATGCTGGCTCGGCTGAGAATCCGAACGCGATGACGCCGAGCGCGATGACGGACACCGCTACCACGATGACATTCTTGACCTTTTCAGACATCGGCCTTCCCTGATTCCCGTTCTTCCACATCATCCAACGATCCACGGCGCCTCAGGGGCTTCCGCCCGAGGGCGATGACTCCTCCCGCAACCATCACGAAGCCACCGACCCACAGCAGCCACTGAAAGGGGAACACGAAGACGTTGAGCTCGATACGCTCCGCGTTTCCACCGGCGATACCCACATAGACATCGTCAACCCACCCGGTCCAGACGTCTGGCGTGCCGATCGGTTGGGACGATCCCTCATAGGTGTTGATCCTGGGCTGGAGTTCAGATTTCGTCGTTGAGCAGGACTCGTCCATCACCGCGATCCTGACACCCTGCACGACCCGATGAGGCTCGGTGCGGACAAACGACTCGAGATACTCGATGCAGTAGCCATCGACAACAGCGGTATCGCCGCGAGACAAAGCAACGGTGTCGCGGACAGCGAGGCCGGATGTCGTTGCCAGGGCGATCGCGACGAGCACCAACCCGACGTGTGCCACCTGACCGCCCCAGTATCCGAGGTCATTGCTGAACACCTTGCCAGATGCCGCGGGGAGGCTCTCCGGACGCTTCCGAGCGAGGTCGAGGAATCGCAGCGTGATCGCGGTGATCACGAACACGCTGAGCGCAATGGTGATGACAACCGATATCGAGTCGACACCGACCACAACCGCAAGGGCACCTCCAACGAGTCCGGACGCGATTGCCCCCCGGAGGCGCCTCCAGAGCACCTCGGCTGAGGCGACCCGCCACGGCGAGATCGATCCGACACCCATGACAAGCAGGAGCAGGAGAGCCAGTGGGACGGCAGCGCGATCGAAGAACGGTCTGCCAACGGCGACCTCGTCACCGGAAAACGCTTGCACGATCAGCGGATACATCGTTCCGAACAGCACGGTGAAGGCGAAGACGGTCAGAATCAGGTTGTTGGCAAGGATGTATCCCTCGCGTGATGACAAAGAGTCGAGTCTCGGCGCCTGCGCGATGTCAGGAGCCCGAACAGCGAAGAGCGCCAGAGAGCCGATCACGATGAGGACGAGGAACGCCAGCAGCAACGGTCCAACAGTTGACTGGCTGAAGGCATGAACGGACGCAATGACGCCGGATCGGGTGAGGAACGTGCCGAGAATGGTCAGGGCGAACGTCGTGATGACCAGGATGAAGTTCCATGCCTGCAACATCCCTCGCTTGCGTTGCACAACGGCGGAATGGATGAACGCTGTCGCTGCGAGCCATGGCAGAAGTGCAGCATTCTCAACCGGATCCCACGCCCAATAGCCACCCCACCCGAGCACTTCGTATGACCACCATCCGCCGAGGAGGATGCCAAAGGCCAGGAAGGCCCACGAGACGAGCGACCAGCGATGTGTGCGATCGAGCCACGCACGTCCGCTGTCCTTTCTCCACAACGCGGCAATGGCGAAAGAGAACGGAACCGTGAATCCGACGAATCCGACATAAAGCATCGGAGGATGGATCGCCATCAGGATGTGGTTCTGGAGCAGAGGGTTAGGCCCGACACCTTCGATCGGTGCGGCTGTCGATACAAGTGGCCACCACGACGAATCAGCACAGAACCCGTTCGCAACCTGTGTGCAGACCGCAAAGGGATTCGCTGCCGTTGCCATGAGCCCGAACCAGAAGATCGACACGACACCCATCACACCAAGAGCAAGAACGCCAAGGCCATCGGAGGCGTCGAGCCCTCGCCACACGAGGTACGTGAACACCGCCAGGAGAAGCCCCCACAACACGATGGATCCCTCCAGGGCGGCCCACCCCGCAGCGAAGAGGAAGATGAGCGGCGTCGTCGTCGAGGTGTTGTTCGCAACATATGCGATCGAGAAGTCGTGGCTGAGAATCGCCAACTCGAGAAGAACGAATGACGCAATCGATGCGCCGAGGAAGATGAGAACCGGAAGCTTCAATGCTTGCTTGTCACCTCGGCGCGTCGTCCGGATTCCGACGAAG
The DNA here is from genome assembly GCA_003648875.1 of Actinomycetota bacterium. Classification (GTDB taxonomy): domain Bacteria; phylum Actinomycetota; class Acidimicrobiia; order Spongiisociales; family UBA5794; genus B3-G11. The sequence goes on along the minus strand of QMQC01000082.1, from coordinate 1,144 downwards.
ACGATGCCGACGGCTGCTCCGAGAGCAACAAAAATGGCGACGTACCCGGCGAGAGCGATCACGCCTCTGAGCAGGAATGCAAGTCTTCGTCGTAGTCCTCGGCATCAGCCCTGTACTGCTCGTCGTGCTTGACAAGCAAGGTGTCCGACGCAAAGACATCACCATCCCATGTGCCTTCGAGCACGACACCGATGCCTTCGGCGAACAGCTGGGGCGGCACGCCCGTATGAACTACGGCAACGGCTGTGTCGCAGTCCTCGACAACGAAGGCAACAGAGGATTTCTCATCGACGACCGAACCTGGCACAACCCTGCCGGCGAGCCTCAACCGCGAGTCGTCCACTTCGCGGGCCTGGACCTCCGCGGGGGTGTTGTAGTAGACGAGCGAGGAACTCAGATTCGCCATGAGCACAACGAGGATGCCGATGATCACGACGGCCGGAACGACGAACTTGCCGTAGCGCCTCACGACGTATCACCGAGCTTCCTACTCGCCCTGTTGATGCGTAGCGCGATCGATCCCGCGTACGCGATAAGAACGAAATAGGCCACTCCGTATGCGAGGGCGACCCAGTTCCATTGTTCTGCGTATGTCATGACGTGCTGTGCATACTGCATCAGGCACCTCCGGCGAGATCGGGCGCGGTGACCGCCTCGCCTGCGACAGGTCCTGAGCTGGTCTGCTCGGCAACAAGGACTGCGTCGACGAGACGGGCGAGCTCGATTCGTTTGAACATCATCGCGACGTACATCGCCGTGAAGTTCGCAACGGCGAACAAGAGGGTGAGCACGATCGCGGTGTCCATCTCCGGTCCCTCAGGCCTGATGACTGATGGCGCCTGATGCAGACCACGCCACCAAACGACCGAGAAGTGGACGAGCGGTATCTGAACTGCAGCAATCACGCCAAGGATGGCCGCTCTCTTGGCTCGCACGTCCAGCGCGTCCGTCGTGCGCCGAAGTGCCAAGTATCCGAGGTATACGAAGAACATGATCGCTGTGAGGGTCAAGCCGCAATCGCAGGTCCCCCCCGCTCCCCAGGTCGGCGTCCCCCAGGTCATGCCGAGTGCAATGGCCAGCCCTGTGAAGACGACACCGATCTCAGCCGATGCAAGGGCCCTGCGATCCCACTTGAGGTCCTTCT
>QMQC01000081.1 GCA_003648875.1 Actinomycetota bacterium | reverse complement strand
GTAGTCGTCAACAACGGTGAACAGCGAGTAGACGAACTCTTCGTCGTACGCCATCTTGATCGTGACGTCCTTGTTCTCAAGGTCGTCGTCCGCATGATCAACGATCGGCTCAAGTGTGATCGCAAGACCAGGGATCATGTCCCAATCCGAAGGATCACCATCAACCGTGATCGCCGCAACCGGAGCATCCAAATATCGCCCCTCCGGCCGGGATGGTGCCTCGGTTGTCGGTGGTGCCTCGGTTGTCGGTGGTGCCTCGGTTGTCGGTGGTGCCTCGGTAGTTGTCGTTCCCATCGTCGTTGATGTGGTTGGTGGCGGCTGCGTCGTCGAGGTGTCGCCAGTATCTGAACTGGTGCATGCCGCGGCGACCAGAACCATCACGAACACGAACACGAGCCATCTGCTCTTGGTCCGCATATGTATGACCTCCTTGGTCAGTTCGCCACCTCTTACGCGGCGTTGACTTGCCATGCGGACAACATATGGAATGGCAGCCTGTGGAAGTAGTGGCGAATGCACTGTTGAGAGTGTCTTTTGGGCCGTCTCAGCTGACCCTTTCGATCGGCACGGCAGTGACCTTTGGCCCTAAAGCAGTTAGGAGTTGACAGTCTTCAGTTCACAGTCAGCACTCGCAGTTGATCTCGTGTGCTGAAACGATCCTGCTCTCGGCTGATTGCCGGCCGCTGACTAAGAACTGTGAACTGAAGACTGTGAACTTCTTCCTACGTAATGAGTCCGAGACGCATCGCGACTGCGACGGCTTCAGATCGGCGCTGGACGCCCAATGAACCGTAGATCACCCTTAGCTTTGCTTTCGTTGTGGCCTCGCTCATGGATAGGGCTTTGGCGATTCCTGAGTTGTCTGCTCCATCTGCGAGGAGCTGGAGGATCTTCAATTGCTCCACGGTCATCTCGCCTACTGGACCGTGGGCATCGTCGCCGACCATGCGGGCGACCAGAGGCCCGCTCACCTCAGCCTGAAAGTAGGACTTCCCATCTGCGACCATTTCGATGGCCTTCACGAGTTCGTCTTGACCGACGCTCTTGAGGAGGTATCCGGACGCTCCGAGCTCAATCGCCCGACTCACATACACCGGATCTCCGTACATGCTCAGCATCACGACAGCGACGCCCGGCTCAAGCTTCCCGATGTGCTCAAGCACGTCGAGGCCGGTCATTCCTGGCATTCGTACATCGAGCAGGATCACGTCGACTTCGGTCGTCCCGAGGACGTCGATGAGCTCAAGGCCATCGGCTGCGTGTGCCACGATGTCGATGTGGTCTATTCCTGCGAGGAGTAGGTCCAGTCCTTCCCTGATGATCCGGTGATCGTCTGCGATCGCAACCCTGATCATTGGTTCACCGTGTGTTCGAGGGGCACCCAGGCAATGAACCGTGTTCCTCCGCCTTTTGTGTTGGTGATGTCGATGCCACCGCCGATGGCTTCGAGTCTGTCCATCGTCGTGGTGAGACCAAGTCCGGGTGATCCCATCGATCCGGCACCGTTGTCGATCACCTCGAGCATTGTTGAGTCTCTTCCCTCGATCAGTTGCACGATGACGTGATCGGCGTGCGCGTGGCGATCGACATTGGTCAGCGCCTCCCTTGCGGCCCGGTACAGCGTGGCACGGTGGGGAAGTGGGAGATCTGTTTCCACGTCCGACGCGAAGTCGATTTCGAGACCCGTCTCGCTCTCCGTGATCTCGACCAACTCGGCAAGGGCCAGCTCGAGATCGATTTCAACGCCGGGTTCCTCTCTCAATGCGGTGAGCTCGGTTCGCAGTGTTCCATCAACGTCTCTGACGAGTCCATCGAGATTTGCGAGTTCCCGTTCGACGTCTGAACCGTCCTCAACCATCCCGCGGGCCGCTTGGAGTCCGAAGAGGATCCGGTACAGCGGCTGGCCGATATCGTCGTGGAGTGCGCCGATGATTCTGGTGCGCTCGTCCTCTCGGATCTCGATGAGCTGGCCGATCAACCTCTGCGATCTCGCCTGCCTTCGCCTCTCGGCCCGTGCATTTGCTATTGCGGCAGCTGTGAGGGCAGCAAGGAGCATTACGGCGCCGACTCCGAGTGCGGCCCGCACGGCACTGCGAATGTCCGCAACCGTATTGACGAGCCTGTCGGCGGCTTGGTAGACCTCAAAGACGACCTCGATGCCTTGGGGGCCACTGTCCACAGGGATGTAGTACTCGCGGAGTTCGCCGAAAGTCGAATCGTACCGGTTCTCCGGACGGGTCAGATCTGGCGTCTCGGATATCAGCTCCCCGCTGAATGCTGCGACAAGATCGTGGGACATCGTATAGGTGCTTCCGATGAGGCGTTCTTCATCAGAGAACACGATCGTGCCGGAAGGGTCCCATATCTTGACCCGAACGATTTCGCGTCCGAGCAGGAACCTCTCGACCAACGTCTGGAGCGAGTCGGGGTTCAACTCAGTGGGGTCCCCGCCCGTATAGAGAGAGCCTGCAATCTTGTTGACGGTGTCGTGGATCGAGGCCGCCTCGGTGTCGAGCAGGTGTCGCTCCACTACGTCCGGGATGATGACAGCGAGAATCGCGGCGACGGCAATGGCTGCAATTCCTGCGACCACCGCGGTGGCACCGACAGGCCCTAGATCGAATCCTCTTCGCCTGTTGATCTCGAGCGATGCCCTCTGCGGGTGCTCTCTCCTGGCTGGCGTCTCCATGGATGCAGCTTTGCACGAAACGAGAAGCTAGTGCCCAATTGCTACACCAACCACCGGTCGAGCCAGGTGTGGAACTCTCCCCACCAGTGGAGTGCATTCTCGCGGGTTTCGATCCAGTGGCCCTCGTCCGGGTAGTAGACGAGGCGTGCGGGGACGCCTTTGGCTTTGAGGGCGCCGTAGAGCACGAGTCCCTGTGTCAACACGACTCGGTAGTCGAGTTCACCGTGGATCACAAGCGTTGGGGTCACGATGCCATGCGTGTGGGCCATCGGACTCCAACGCTGGACCGCATCCATGTCCTCCCATGGGACACCTCCAACGGCCTTGTCCCGACCCGCGGTGTGGTCCGATGCCCACTGGCCAAGCAGGTCGGTGACGCCGGCGTGGCAGATGGAGGCGGCATATCTGTCAGTGAGGGTCGTGAGCCAGCTCACGAGATACCCACCGTACGAACCACCAGCGATGGCCATGCGGTCCTCGTCGACATAGCCGGTCGAGAGCATGTGATCTGTTGCTGCTTCGATATCCCTGGCTGGCATGTCACCCCACGCTCCGTGGATCGAGCGGGCGAATGCGTCGCCGAATGACGATGACCCATGGAAGTTGACCGAGACGACGACATAACCTGCAGCTGCCATCACCTGGGTGTTCCAGCGCCAATGCCAACTGTCCATGACGCCGTTGTGAGGTCCACCGTGGACGTTGTGGAGGAGTGGCCATTTTCTCGTGTTGTCGAACCCAGGAGGTTCAACGATGAACGCCTGGATCTGAGCACCCTCCGAGGCCTCGAACCGGATCTCCTCGGCGTGCGCCAGAGCGAGATCTGCAAGAGCTTCGTCGTTGAATCCAGTCACCTTCTTTGTGTGGCCACCGGCCGTGATCGCTATCTCTGGTGGCTCTTGCATCGATTCGTGCCGATGCCAGAAGCAGTCGACACCGGGTCTGGCGCCGTGATTGGAGCCCGTGGATGTCTGGGGGACCGGACCTCCGCCCTCGATATCGAGCGTGTACAGCCGCACATGCCCCTCGTCCTCCGCGTTGAGGACGATGCATGAGTCGTTGATGAACTCCCATCCGGCAGCCGAGCGGTCCCAATGCTCCGTGAGTATCTGCTCGGTGGATGTCGCGAGGTGATGTTCGACGAGCCTGACATGATCGGCGTAATAGTCCGGTTCGTACTGGGCGCCGTAGATGAGTATTGAACCGTCCGGTGAGACCCTTGGCCGTGTCTGTTGGGCGGATTCGCCAGTTGCGAGCCGGAGAATCTCGCCCCCATCGGTGGACACCGTGTGAAGCGAGAACCGGATCCTGTCCCACGCCGGATCAGCGGCATCGAGCGTGAAGATCACCATCCCTCCGTCAGGAGTAACTGTGAGTGAGTTCTCGAGTTCGTCAAGACCGATGAGCCTGTCAAGGTCCGGTGTGAGATCAGTGACGACATCGTCGGCAAGGTCCACGCGAAACAGATGGTCGACATGGTGACCTGCCAGCCACTTCTTCCAATGGCGGAACACTCGGTCCTCGGTGACGATCGGTCTCTTCTTGTCGGCGTTCTCCTCGACGATCTCTGCGGTTGCCTCGACCGATGGGTGGTCTCTCATCACGGATGCGGCAACGATCAGGGCGTTGCGGCCGGGAACCCAGGTCACGAATCGTGCGCCGAGCGGCAGATCGGTCACACAGCGTGCTTCGCCACCGTCGAGGGGCATCACATGAACCTGGGGCTTCTCATCGCCCGACTTGGAGAGGAACGCAACGTGGCCTCCTTCCGGCGAGGGCGCTGGTGCCGAAGCGTGACGCTGAGAGGACGTCAGCTGCCTCGTGGCACCGTTCCTGTCGACGACATGGAGCACTGAGTGTGATTCGTTCTCTACGTCGTAGGTGACAATGGGCACGACTGCAGTTGTCGTGTTCGGGATGTGCTCAGGCTGGCCGACTCGCTTGAACCTCCACAGATCTTCAGGCGTGATTGGGCGAGGCATGAGACTCCTTGTCTTGGTCAACCAAGGATGGCACAAGCTCGCGTCGCCTGCGGCTGCGCTTACCGGTCGGTCGCTGCGCTCCCTGTCCGAAGTCCGCTGTCCGAGGGACAATCCTTGAAGATCGGTTCATGCCTACGATTTTCGGATTGCGGTTTACGGTTTGCGGTCTTCCGTGCGTTCCTGCTCTCTGAGAAGACCCACCACCAGGCCGTCCGCTACTGCGGTCCACGATGCATCGATGATGTTGGTGTGGACCCCGACGGAGCCCCACGTCGAGTCGACATCGGAGTGCTCTGTCAGAACCCTGACTCGCGCACTTGTTCCATCTGAGCTGTCGAGGTCTCGCACGCGATAGTCGGTGAGCCTGATCTGATCGACCTCTGGATGGGCATTTCGCAGAGCAGCGCGCAGAGCTTCGTCCATCGCGGCAACCGGCCCGTCACCCTCACGAGTCGACACGATCCGGTCTCCATCGACGACGACCTTGACCGTGGCCTCAGCTATGACCTCACCCGCCCGGTTCTCCACGAACACTCGATAGGACTCGAGATCGAAGAAGTCCTGTGTCCATCCTGTGATCCCGCGGGCAAGCAATTCGAACGACCCGCCTGCAGCCTCGAACAGATATCCCCGGTGTTCTCGCTCCTTGATCTCGTCGACGACCGCTTGTGCCTGCTCCGATGTGAGGCCGAAACCCGACTCCTTGGCCCTTGCGAGCACCGTGGAGCGTCCCGCAAGTTCGGATACCACAACACGAGTGGTGTTGCCGATGTCCGATGGGTCCATGTGCTCGTAGGCGTCGGGACGTCTTGCCAGCGCCGAAGTGTGTAGGCCCGCTTTGTGGGTGAACGCCGAGGCTCCAACATAGGGGAGGTGGGGGTCAAGTGTGAGATTCACCACTTCGGCAACGTGATGGGACACGGTGGTGAGACGTTCGATGCGGTCATGTGGGATTGTCTCGAAGCCCATCTTGAGGGAGAGGTTCGGGATCACAGAGCAGAGATCGGCATTCCCTGTACGTTCGCCGTATCCATTGATGCATCCCTGTACCTGGAACACGCCAGCCTGAACTGCAGTGAGCGAGTTGCCGACAGCCATCCCCGAATCGTTGTGGAAGTGGCAACCGAACGTGGCATCGGAAATCGCTTCGGTGACCTCGCCCACGATGCGCTCGACCTCGTGGCTCAGGAAGCCACCGTTCGTGTCGCACATGACGAGCCTTGAAGCGCCAGCATCGCGGGCTGCTCGCAGAGCAGCGATGGCAAAGCCCGGATTCGAGCGGTAGCCATCGAAGAAGTGCTCTGCATCGAAGAACACGTCACGACCCTGCGAGCGGAAAAACGCGACCGTGTCTCCGATCATCGCGACAGCCTCGTCGTTGGATGTTCTGAGGGCGTGTTCGACGTGGTAGTCCCAGGTCTTGCCCACGAGACACACAGTGGCCGTCTCGGCCGAAAGGAGCTTCTGCACCTGTGGGTCATCCTGAGGCGTGATACCTGCCTTTCTGGTCGCCCCGAAGGCGACAAGCTTGGCCGTGTCGAGTCTGAGTTCGGTGCGTGCCCGCTCGAAGAATTCGTCCTCCTTCGGGTTCGCTCCGGGCCAACCACCCTCGATGTAGGAGACACCGAGCCCGTCGAGAAGCGAGCAGATCTTGAGCTTGTCCCGCACGGTGAGCGAGATGCCCTCCTGCTGGGTGCCGTCGCGCAGTGTGGTGTCGTAGATCTCGACAGTTCTGTTCATGGTGTCCCCTCGAGGAGAGAACCCTCCGACAAACGAAGGGTTCTCAAGCACACACGTGTGGGACGTGTGTGCTAGTTCATAATGATCGTGGTGGATGTGGTCTGCATTGCCGGCGAGTATGCCCCACTCGCCCGAAAACGTCAAGACCACCGTCTTGTCCAACCCATGGTTCGGATCGGAGTGGGTCCCACCCGGGTTGGTCCCTTGGAGTCCGAGGAACGGTGTGGACGAAGGACCCCGGTATGCTCGCTGGATGCAGAAGCGAATCTTCTCTGGTGTGCAACCCACCGGAAACATGCACCTCGGCGGCTACCTGGGCGCCTTTCGAAATTGGGTGAACTTGCAGGACGACTATGACGCGATCTATTGCATCGTCGACCTGCACGCGATGACGGTTGACTACGAGTCTGACGAGCTCGAGAAATCGCGGATCGAAACCGCAAAGGTCCTGCTTGCTCTTGGCGTCGATCCACAGCGATCACTGTTGTATTGCCAGAGCCAGGTGCCGGGTCATGCAGAACTTGCCTGGATTCTTGGAACCATGATGTCCATGGGCGTGCTGAATCGCATGACCCAGTTCAAGGAGAAGACCGCCGCTGGTGCTGCATCGAATCTCGGGCTCTACTCCTACCCCGTGCTCATGGCTGCAGACATTCTCCTCCATCGTGCGAATCTCGTACCGGTAGGTGACGACCAGCGTCAACACATTGAGGTCACCCGTAATCTCGCTGAACGCTTCAACAACAAGTACGGTGACGTCTTCCCGATTCCGGACGCACACATCCCCAAGACGTCGGCGAGGGTGATGTCGCTCACCGATCCGACATCCAAGATGTCCAAGTCCGACCCGCAGGATAAGAGTCGTGTTTCCCTCCTCGACAACCCCGATGTGATCAGGAAGCGCATTCGTTCGGCCGTCACCGACAGCGATCC